>NZ_PIGC01000020.1:0-92500 GCF_003050065.1 Vibrio sp. 10N.286.51.C3
AATACAGCAACGTTGTCGCCTTTTTCAACTTTAGCTGTGTTCAGTACCGCGCCCATACCTGTTGTAACGCCACAACCTAGAAGACAAACTTCTTCAAGTGGTGCTTCTTTGCTTACTTTTGCTAGTGAGATTTCTGGAAGTACTGTGTACTCAGAGAAAGTAGAACAACCCATGTAGTGGAAGATTGTCTCACCGTTGATAGAGAAACGGCTTGTGCCATCTGGCATTAGGCCTTTACCTTGAGTTTCACGAACCGCTTGGCAAAGGTTAGTTTTACCAGACTTACAGAATTTACATTCGCCACACTCAGCAGTGTAAAGTGGGATAACGTGATCGCCAACTTCAACGCTTGTCACGCCTTCGCCGATCATCTCAACGATACCGCCACCTTCGTGACCAAGAATAGAAGGGAAGATACCTTCTGGATCGTCACCTGATAATGTGAATGCGTCAGTGTGACAAACACCAGTCGCAACGATACGAACAAGTACTTCGCCAGCTTTTGGCAGTTCAACGTCAACCGTTTCACGCTTTAGTGGCTCGCCCGCTTTCCAAGCAACCATAGCTTTGGATTGGATATGAGTTTGACCAGGTTTGATTTCGATAGTCATTGGATGCTTCCTTTATATGTCAGTACAGCGGATAACTTTGCAATTAAGTTCAACTCGTTAAGAGTAGTCGAGCTTAAATGTTTCCGCTCTCTCGTTTTGTTGGAGCTAGTATAGATGTCACTCTAGTTTTTGATAATCCCTCTAAATGGAAAATGATTATTACGTATTTGTAATAATTGGTATATTAAGAAGGGGGGATAGGGGACGTTCGTTACTCAGAGAACCTAAGGACACTGTAAACAGGAACTATGTAGGTAAGGTATTTATTAGAAATAAATACGACGTGAGATTTTCGCTTATTTTCTCGTGGTAAGTTCAAACATGTTCGTTTGCTGGTCATTTCCACTGTGTCATTGGCTTCTCATGTGGACGAGTTACACATCAAAGCCTCTTCGTTTTGAAAATATTCAGTAATTCACAGTAACTACTCAAGGCTTGATGGCAAAGTCCATGGAGGACCTATTCAAAGTATGGACTTTTACATATGAGTCGTAACGTTCAAGTGGGGTGCTCGGGTCACCTCACTCACGTTAATTGCATATTCGCTTTCTAACAACGATCAACGCTCATCGGGTTGATCACTGTTACCTAAGTCGGCTTTCTATTATGCTTTGTGCTTACTTGTCTAAACAAACACGTTGGAAGTCATTCCAATCACCCACACCTGGAGCGACTTCTATACAGCCTTCTTTTGTATCCATAACTGCTGTTAGCGTGGAGATAAAGTCAGAGCCATAAGCGGCATGCTGCGCAATCGGCTTCGTATTAAGTACATACTTAGCAGCCTCTACATTGCCTTCTGGTGTGTTATCAATGAACTGCTGAGCAAACTCTGCGCGCCACTCAGTGTAAGCGGTTGCAACCGTACGCTGTTTACTCTTCTCGCCAAGCCCCACAGACTCAGCGAATGCTTGCAATACGCCTGGACGCTCAGAGTGATTCGCATGACCGACACCTGCAGGACGTTTTATGACGTAGTTCTTACCGTCGAGCATCTCCACGCCCACCGTGTTACCAGTACTGTCCGCAAAGTTAAAGTGGGATGCCACGACAGTACGGTATTGGTCTAAAATCTTCTCTGCATCATCAACACTCTTGGCGTTTCGCACTAGGTAGTTTTGAAGTGTACCAAGCTCAATAGCGTTGTCTGCTTCATTGCCTATACCCTTAGAGTCGGTACCTTGGAAGTTAATCACAACCCCAATATCTTTACCTAGTGTTTGACCTGAACCATAAAATCCTGATGCCATCACCTGTACATAATCATCAGCTTGTAAAACCCAGTAATTACCACCAGATAACGAAGGCGTGTCGTTTACTTGACCTACAACACCAGTACCTGAAAAACTCACTGTTGTGCATCCGCTTAGCGCAGACTGGGCAGTCGAAGCTAATGCCGCATCAAGCTGTGATAGTGTGAACATGGTTTTTAACGAAATCCCGCCCACTTTGGCAAGCGCGTTAAGAACTTCGAAGTAGTCGGGATTAAGCTTTTGAGAGTTCCTTAAAACCTTCATTGAATCTCTCTCAAACTTGACCACATCGATGCCTGCTAGTTTGTAGACGTATTTCGCTTCCTTAATACCACGTCGTACTTCTTCACCGACCTGCTTTTCAAATAACTCAGCATAATCAGCCGATTTTACGCCACGAATATCAACAATAGGTAAACTTTCTTGCTGAACAAATGCTTGCGGCGCATAGTAAGGCTGATGGACATCCAAACCTGGTACTGGCTCAAGAGAAATCGCGTGAGCTGAACCTGAGAGTGCAAGTGCGGTAGAAAGGATTGCGCGTTTAGTCATTTTCATATTGTTTTCCTTTATGTATTTGATTCATCATTTGAGACAACTCATACCTCTATGTCTGGCTATTAAATTATCATTTCAAATTTCCGAAATTCAGATAGCATTACTCGAGTAATTCCAGAAAACGGACAATCGTAATGGCAGAAATAGAAACAGAAGGGTTTGAATTCTTCGGCGTTGAAGAGACGGTCTTTCGAAGAATGGTGATAGAGCGAATCGAGGCGCTCATGGTTCAAGAAGGGTTATCTAAGAATTCGCTGGCTAAAAAAGCAGATATTGGCCGCTCAGCGCTTTATGAGAAGATGGATAGAGAAGCGAAAAGTCACTTCACCATTTTGGACTTTTTCCGAATCGCCAAAGCGCTTGATGTCAGCTTGCTGCAGTTGTTCCCAATGACCCAATTAGAGCGATTACATGGAGGGCAATTGCCTCTTTCTGCCAGTACACTTAAATTTCTCGACCTCATGCTTGCAGCCCCCAAAGAGGACATTGAGTTTTTAGCCAATTTTTACGCATCACTGAAAAAGCGCGATCAGCTCAACGGGGAGCAATAGCTGAACACATATTCATAATCCATAAACTATCAGTCCGTCTTTTCCTAATTATGGAAAACCTTGGGCTATCTATGAATTGCTAATTTAGGGGAAGCTGTAGCTCCCTTTTGTCTAAAAATGAGTTAGCAGGCTCTTTTATTTTGCATGCAGATGAATTATCTAAGACCAATTCATTGAGTTTCTTGGTTAAGATCTTTTAGGGTACGTCATAATAATTGCTTACTGAAAATCGCATGAATTGGAAATAAAACTACAATATTCTGAGCGCCGTATTTTACAGTTGTGGACTCAAACATGCTTTTATCTCTCCCACCACCAGTGATGCTATCACTCGCCATCGTGCTTGAAGTTGTCGCCACTTCTTTATTACCTAAAACGCAGCAATTTACTTCTTTACCGGCCACGGCCGCGGTATTGATTAGCTACGGTTGTGCCTTTTATCTGTTATCTCTCACAGTGCAAACCATGTCTTTGGGTGTGGCGTATGCGATTTGGTGTGGGGCTGGGATTGTATTAGTCGCAGCACTGTCTTGGCTGGTTTACGGGCAGAAACTCGATATCTACGCGGTGATTGGGATCGGTTTGATTCTGTCTGGCGTAGTGATCATCAACCTGTTTTCGGAGTCGGTGAGTCATTGAGCTTTATTTAGGTCACACTTATTAATTTAACAGATTGATTTTTATTTTTATTTTATAAATGTGGATTGTATTATGTAATTATGAAGCACGGACTTTCGTGGTATAGAAGTTGATATTTGTAACCTCTCTTAGTCTGCACACACATGATAGTAATCGGATAACATAAGTTGTTCCATTGTACAAACCGAACTCATTTCAATGCACTATATGACTTTTGGACATTTGATGTATAAAACATTATTTTTTTTGTTAGGAGTATTCACTTCACTGCAAGTTTTTGCTGAAGGAGATATAAGTTGGGTTAACGCAACAAATAAGTATTCTTGTACTAAGGAACTAGAGACCTGCTTCTTCGATGACTTTACTTCAGAGGAAGACTCTAAGGTGGTTGACGGTATATTTGTATATTTGGACAATATAAATTACCTAAGTGGTTTCTACAGCAAAAAAAAGTTCTTAGAGAAGTTAGAAATTATCTCTAAAACAAATGAAAACTATGCTTTTTTAATCGAAGCCAGTATTTATTACCATGGGGAGGGCTTTGTTCGCAACCTTGATAAAGCAATCGAAATTGTCGAGTCTAGCCCTTTTTATAATGAAAATGATCCCGACCAGATGTCTATCCTTGGTCTGAGTTATTATTTTAAATTTACAGAAGCAAAAGATGCACCTTTAGATTGGTATTTAAAAGCTAAAAACTATCTGAAAAAGTCTTATCAGCTAGATGAAAACTATGTAACAAGAGAATTAGCATTTTCTCTAATTAAGTCTAGCAATTTACAAGATCTAGAGTTGGCAGGGGATATTTTCAGAAGATTTTCTGAGATTGGTGATGAAGATGATGTGTATAACTATGATGTATATCTTAAAGGCATGAAGCAGCTCCAAGAAAACTAATAATGATCTACATTATCAATATTGGATTCCGAGTTAGAGGGATCTTTTATGCCAATGCCAATGCTAATTTCCGAGTGAGCTAATTCTCTATCGAAGCTATGTTCGAAAATAAGTCAACTTACCCCCCAACACCGCCACAAACGCATCCAAATACTGTTCGATAGTCAAATCTGAAGAAACTGGCGGTAGTTCTACGGTAATACACGGTAGGTTTCTTTCTTGGCACCAAGTGCCGAATGAACCTGGGGTTTCGTAATCAACGTCTTCGACGAGCGGTAGGTTGAATTGCTTGCCTAGCCAAATGGCGAGCTCTGATTGAGTTGGGTCGTCGACCATGGCGAGTGGCTCGTGGAAAGATATGACGAACTTAGGCTGGCGCTGCTCGATGAGGTCGATCAGTGATTGTACTTCAGGTTCTAGCTGGTCGGTTTGCCCAGTTTTTACTTTTACATCTCTGACTGGTGTATGTGAACTCCAGCGATAGACGGTGCCGTTTTCTGTCCAGTTTTGAGTCGGAAAAGCGCGGTTTAAATCAACTTGGTTGGCGTTGGCGCGAGTGCCGAGTTGATTGCCGTCTGGGTTCATCGATAAAATTACATCGTGTCGTAAGTTGGGGGCAGGCAAACTTCTTAGCGCGCAAGACAAACCTGCGATAGAAGCAGTTTCATCGCCGTGTGTGCCTGCTAAAAGCAGCCCGCGAGACTCACTTTCTACTTGCGCGGGGAAGTAGAGCAAGGGTGCGCCCAATACCGACTTTCCATATGGCAGCGGCTTTATTGAAAATGCAGCTCTTTCCGTTCTTGGAATTAAACTCACCTTTATCTCCTGATTGATCAAGTACTATCAAGTATTAACGATTACAAAAACTGCTTAGATAAACGAAAGCATTAAAACTCGTCAACAGTCGCATTGTTAATTTTATTACTTGCTTCAAAGATAGGCTAGGAGAGCAAAAACATATGGATTTTAAGAAACACTCAACGGCGTTACTCATTTCATCTCTATTGACCCCTTTTATCTCAGTGACTGCCGTTGCTGATACATTGCCAGCGGGAACTTCTCTGGCGAAAGAACAACACTTAGTTCGTGCTAACGATGCAGAAGCTGCGACGCTTGACCCTGCAAAAGCAGAAGGCTTGCCGGAAATGCACATACTACGCGATCTGTTTGAAGGATTAGTGATCCAAGATCGCGATGGCAATATCACCCCAGGAGTTGCGGAATCTTGGGAAACCGAAGACAACAAGACGTTTGTATTCCACCTACGTAAAGACGCTCAATGGTCGAATGGCGATCCGGTGACAGCCGATGATTTTGTGTATGCGATAAGACGTGCGGTCGACCCTAAAACCGCATCGCCAAACGTGTGGTATCTCAAGCTCACCAAAATCAACAACATCGCTGACGTGGCAGAAGGTAAGAAGCCCGTTGAAGAGTTAGGTATCTCTGCAGTCGATAAACACACGGTGAAGTTCGAACTCGATAGTAAAGTGCCTTACTTTGTGGCGATGACGGGCCACACATCCATGATGCCCGTTCATAAGGCAACGCTAGAAAACAGCGACAAGCCGTGGAGTGACCCTAAGCAGTTTGTCGGTAATGGCGCGTTTGTTTTGGATGAATGGGTGGTTAACGAACGCATTGAACTGAAGAAGAACCCGAAATACTGGGACAGTTCAGATACGCACTTAACCGAAGTGACTTATATTCCGTTTGAGAATCAGAATGCCTCGATTAACCGTTATGCGGTGGGCGAAGTTGATATCACTTCTGACGTACCAACACACATGGCGCAGCAGCTCAAAACCAAATACCAAGATGCATTTACTGCGGTACCTTTGCTGTGTACCTACTACTACGCGTTCAATACTACACGTCCTCCATTCGATGATGCGCGAGTACGTAAAGCCGTGTCGTATTCTATGATGCGTGATGTTATCACCAATGGCGTCACTCAGGTGGGTAACCTGCCGGCTTATACCTTTGCTCATGAATATACAGCAGGGTTTGATGCGACTCAGCCTGAATACAGTACTTGGACTCAAAAGGAGCGCGACCAAAAAGCTAAAGAGCTACTCAAAGAAGCGGGCTACGATGCGTCTAATCCGTTGGATTTCAAATTACTGTACAACACCAGTGAGTCGAACAAGTCGATTGCAGTGGCGATTGCATCAATGCTGAAAGGTAATTTGGGTGCTCAAGTCGAGCTTGAAAACCAAGAGTGGAAGTCTTACTTGGTGTCACGTCGCCAAGGTGATTTTGATGTGATGCGCGCTTCTTGGTGTGGTGACTACAATGAAGCATCGACTTTCTTGAGCTTATTGCGCTCTGAGTCTTCAGGTAACTTTGCGCGTTACAACAATGACAAGTACGACGCTGCAATGGACAGCGCACTGTCAGCAACCAACGAGCAAGATCGCCAAGGCTTCTATGATCAAGCGGAGCAGTTACTGGCTGAAGACATGCCTATCGCACCCATCTATTACTATATGCAAGCTCGCCTAGTGCGACCGAGTGTTGGTGGCTTTGCGAAAAACAATGTAGAAGGACGTATCTATTCTAAGGATCTTTACATCAAGGAATAGGTGGGCCAAATGCGAGTTCAGACATATCAGGACTAAAATATGATAGAGCTAGGAAATAGCGCATAAAGGTCAAAAACAGAAGAAAAGGGACGTTGAACATAAATATATGATTAACGTCCCTTTATTATATCTCTATTTTAGATAATGCTACTTATAGGGAGTTTTAGCTGCCTATAAATGAACGTTGAAGCTCGAAATTGATACTAACCATTATTATTTGTGAATTAGTTAAGTATAGCTATCATAATGCTATTGATATTTATAATATTTGAGATTTTTTTAAAAAAGTGATTATCTATTTATTGAGTTCTAAATATCTATTTTTATATTTTGTCTATTTGTATTTAAGTTGATGTCGATCAATTGAAATAAACTCATTCATTCCTACGCTTAATTATATAAATAGAGCAATAGGATTTAGGAGGGTAATAATGAAGTACTCAATGATGACGCTATTAGCCGTGGTTGTACTTACGATCATTCCAGCCAGTGCTGTTCACGCAAAAGATAAGATACTAGAGAGCAGTAAGCTTGCCTCAAATATAGTTATCGATGGCAACGTTGATGCCGTTTGGGAGCAAGCTAAACCACTGACACAGAAGGTGAACAAATTACCGTATAAACCAAATAATGGCTATGAAGGCATTAAAAAAACCAGTGTGGAAATGAAGTCGATGTATGACAATGAATACATTTACTTCTTGTTTACTTATGCCGACCCGACCAAAAGTATTGACCGCTTTCCTTGGGTTAAACAAGAGGATGGGTCATGGAAGCAGTTGAAAAATAAAGATGATACTGGGCACGACAATACTTACTACGAAGATAAATTTGCGGTTTATTGGGACATCAATGCTGAAGGCTTTTCTGAGAAAGGGTGTAATGCTGCATGTCACAGAGCTAAAAAGGGTAAAAATGCAGGGCGTGATGATAAGAACCCAGCACGTAAATACACCAAGCAGGAAGACGAGTTTATTGATATGTGGCACTGGAAAGGTGTGAGAACCGCGGTTCATAATCAGCTCGATGACCAATATGTTGATAGTAATACCGATCCAAAACAAAACAAAGGTTGGGGACGTAAAGGAGACAGCAAAACGGGGGGTGGCTACGTTAATAACGTAAAAGACGGTCAGCCAGCCTATGTATCAGATAACTTAACCAATGAAACATTACTTATTTTAGACTCAGAGAAGAAGCCGTTTACAACTGACTACAATAAGTTAGACCGAATTCCAGGGTTAACGGGTAAGCCATTTACCGGTTCCCGTGGTGATATCGAAGTCGGTGCTATTTGGAAAGAGGGTGTTTGGACTCTGGAAATGAAGCGTAAGCTTGTAACTACGGGGGAAAATGCAGAAACGCAAGATGTGCAATTTGACGATTTGAGCCAATTATATCCATTTGGTGTTGCGGTTTTTGATAACTCTCAAATTAATCACATATACCATCGCGGTGTGTTAAACCTTGAGTTTAAATAATTATAACACTCGTAACTAACTGAAATGATTTGTGTCGAAATAATCGGCTCAAATCATTTCTTAACAGAAGAGTACTATTATGGTCAAAACAGTTACTCAATATGTTTCTTATTTATTTGTGTTGACCACGTTGAGCATATTCTTTATGCCGCTACCACTCTGTTCTGAGTCAACAGTTCAGAATCCCGCTGTGCATAATGTAAAACCGTTTTCTAGCCAAATTACCAATGAAGCGGAAATGCAGACTTTAATAAAGGAAAATAAGCGTTGTATACGGTGCCATCAAAAAAAGCGTCTGCTTAAAAATATTAATGCCATCGCTTCTGTAGGCGCACATGCCAGTACTGAGTTTTACAACAACTGCACGGCTTGTCATGGCAGAAAAGGTTCTCATCCCAAAGATTCTGATGTGGTAAGTGTGATTCCATTCGATGATCATATCGACTTGCCAATTTTCGAGCAAAACCAAAAGTGTATCGCTTGTCATTCTCCTGAAAGCTTGAGGGTCAGTGAGTGGACTCACGATGTACATGCCACCAAATTGACATGTTCCAATTGTCATAATTTACATCGCGATTCAGACCCGATTATCGGTATCAGTAAGAAGTTCCGTATTGGGTTATGTGCAACCTGCCATGAAGCTATTCTGCGTGAGAAAGAGCTTAAGTCGCATCGGTAAGAAGGAGCCAGTTTTATGAGTACGACTAGATATTTAATTAGTGTGTTACTTGCTGGAGTATGCGCACTGGTGGTCGCTGAAGATTTACCTAATCCAGATGAGCATAACCTTGCGAATATTCACCTAAAGGATGAAACATGTGCGGGTCAGTGCCATCTAGACGAAGAGCCTTCTGACGATCTTGAGTTTGAATATAACAGCTGCGTGGAGTGTCATGATGATTTTGGTCACCTCGAAGGGCGCCAGCATAATTTAAAGCACAAAGAGAGCGAAGAGATGGAGTGCGTCGAGTGTCATCTTCCCCATGAAGAATTTGATCCTAAGGACACTTGTACCGACTGTCATGATGAAGAAGACGAAGAATTATCAGACTTTTATTCAGTTAGGCTAGAGCGCTATTTAAATACGTTTAGCCTTGATTTCTAGAAACTCATTATATTAAAAAGTAGAGCCGGGCACACTTACTTTAGATGTGATGGGTTTACTCTCTTCAACGTCTTTAAGCGGTGCTGCTTCGCGAATATCGGCACCTACTAGAGCTGCGTTATTGCAAAGATCAATAGATAAGTCTGATGCGAACTCGGCTCTAAGACATAGCGAAGCTAAGACATCACGCATAACAATTAGAAATAGAGAAGAGGGACGTTGATCATAAATATCGGATCAACGTCCCTTCGTCATTAATCTGTAACGGTAAGCGCAAAAAACTGAAACCTGACTGAAGTATTTTTCACTTTTATTTCAATCAGGTGAAGCCATGTTACCCCCTCTACGTGCCCTTGTTGCGTTCGAAGCTGTTGCCCGCCTCGGTTCTATTGGCGCTGCTGCGCGAGAGCTTTGTGTTACGCAAGCTGCGGTGAGTCAGCAGCTTAAAAGTTTAGAAATCTTTCTCGATACCACACTGTTTGAACGCAGCTCCAAAGGCGTAAAGTTGACGTCGGCTGCCCAACATTATCAACCGATTGTTGCGGGCTCATTGGCTCATCTGAAACTACAGACTCAAATCCTGTTTGGGGAAAAAGAAACCGACGTTTTGAGCCTGCGCGTTAATCACACCTTTTGCCATAACTGGCTGCTACCTCGCCTGCCATCTTTTTATCAAAAATACCCTTTTATCAGGCTCGATATTCAGCTGGTGGATTGGCCATCAACCAACCCTTGTCAGAATGTCGATATCGAGCTGACCAACGGCAAAGTCGAAAGCGAAGACACCCATTGTGAGCGACTGTTTCAAGAACACTGGCAGTTAGTGTGTAGCCCTCAATTCAAATCCGATCATCAAGAATTACTCAGCAAGCATGACTTTGCTGCTCTGCCGACGGTTCAGGTGAAAGGCTACCGAGAGAACTGGCTGCAATGGCTTGGGCATAACCAATTCGAGATGACCTTACCTAAGGTTCTGCTCGAAGTGAGTAACTCTCTGCATGCCTTAGAAGCGGTTAAACATGGCATTGGAATGTTGCTCGTACGCTCGCTCGCGGTGTCTGAATTGCTCAAGAAAGAAGACCTTGTGTTGGCAAACGAATCCTCGATGCCTGCCGAATCTGCCCACTATCTGATTACCAAACACAGTCGCAGCGCCAAGGTGAATTTCTTCTGCGATTGGCTCTATCACCAAATGGAAGACGGTGAACTGGAGTAAAGATTTTCTTATGGATAGCCATAAAAAAAATGAAGGGCGCTCTTACTAACCTGTCATAAAAAACACTTAGTTTAACCGCATACAAATAAGGACGAGGTCACCATGAGTGCTTTCTCACAACCAATGAAAAACCGCTTAAAGGTACTGTTATTTACCGCACCGTTGTTGGTGCCACTGTTTACTTTTTGGCTCGTACCATTTGGTTATTCAATTTATATCAGCTTTACCGATTGGGATTACATCTCGCCAGATTATTCGTTCATCGGTTTAGAAAATTACGAGTACATGGTTGAGGACTACGAGTTCATTCAAGCGGTGCTCAACACGTTTTGGTTCTCTGCCGGAGTGGTGATTCCAACCATCATTCTTGGTCTTGTGTTTGCCATGTTGCTGCACAAAAACTTCAAGGGTAGCCAGTTTTATCGTGCTGTGATCTTCTCGCCT
This sequence comes from Vibrio sp. 10N.286.51.C3, assembly GCF_003050065.1. Lineage (NCBI taxonomy): Bacteria > Pseudomonadati > Pseudomonadota > Gammaproteobacteria > Vibrionales > Vibrionaceae > Vibrio > Vibrio sp. 10N.286.51.C3. The sequence goes on from NZ_PIGC01000020.1 coordinate 11,341, forward strand.
TGGATCACGCCAACGGTCGCGGTGTCGATTGTTTGGTCTTGGGTGTTCGAGACGAAGTCGGGCTTGGCAAACCACTTGTTAGAGTCTGCAGGGTTTAGCGCGATTCCATGGTTAGAGAACGGAAACACAGCCTTGATTGCGGTAATTATCGTTACGGTGTGGCAGGCGATTGGTTGGACGATGTTGTTTTACATCAGTGCGATCAACAAGATTCCAGAGTCACTGTATGAGGCTTCTTTGATCGATGGTTGCAGTAGCTTAACGCGCTTTTTGAAGATAACGCTGCCCCTGATTTCTCCAACCACATTCTTCTTAGTGGTGGTCAATATTATCACTGCAATGCAGGCGTTCGATCAGTTCCAGATCTTAACGCAGGGCGGGCCGGGTGGTGAGACTCGTACCTTGTTGTACTTATTCTACCAACAAGCATTTGAACGTTACGAAATGGGACCTGCAGCCGCGACATCGTTAGTGATATTCCTGATTACTGGATTGTTGGCACTTATTAATACCTACATCGGCAAGCGCTGGGTGTACTACTAGTCGATTTTTGAAAGGACAGAATTATGACCACGCAAGTATTGGATGCCAATCAAGTATTAAATCAGAGGGCAGCTACAACCAAAGTTAAAGCCCAAACCAAAGCGACGAAATCAGAGGTTGCGTCAAAGACAAATTCAGTGGATCGCCGTTCGTTCCTCGCACTGGCTAAGCACCTGTTCTTGGCAACCTGTGGAACCATCATGGTGTTTCCGTTCTTATGGATGCTGTCTGGCTCGCTGAAAAGCAACGATGAGATCTTTGCTAACCCGCTGGACTTGATTCCAGAACATTTCCGTTGGGAAACCTTTGTCGAAACTTTTCACAGTGCGCCGTTTGGCTTGTACATCTTCAACAGCTTTAGCGTGGCTTTGTTTACGACTCTATTGGTGATTGTGAATTCCGCGATGTTTGCATACGCGCTGACTCAGCTGAAGTTTCGCTCGAAGACGGTGCTCTATTTCATCGTGATGGGTTGTTACATGCTGCCGGGCGCAGTGACTTACATTCCGTCTTACATCACCTTGGCAAAACTGGGTTTGTTGGATTCACATATGGGCTTAGTGGCGTCGAATGCGGCGTCGGTTTTCGGCGTGTTTTATCTGCGCCAAGTGTTTATCAAGGTGCATCCGTCGCTGATTGAAGCGGCACGAATTGATGGTGCAGGTGAGCTCAAAATCTTATGGGCAATCATCTTACCGCAATGCCGAGCAGCAGTCGCAACACTGTTCCTCATCACTTTTATTACCAATTACAACAGCTACATGTGGCCAAGTCTGGTGATTACGACTCAGGATTTAAATCTGATCGCTACTGGTATTCGTCACTACTTTATTGCCGAAGGTAACTATGGGTTGAACTGGTCGCAAATTATGGCGGCGAGCACCATTGCAGTATTGCCTTTGTTAATTCTATTCGTCATTTGTCAAAAGACGATTCTTTCAGGTATCGCCGATAACGGCGTAAAAGAGTAAACGGAAATGAAACTAAAAACTCTCGCACTAGTGTGTGCTGGCGCAGCAAGCGCGTCTATGTTCTCTAGCAGTGTTCTTGCCGCTACCGAAGTTAACTTTTGGTATTCCGGTGGTACTAAGCCACAGCAAATGATGACTAAGCTCATCGAAGAGTTCAATGCGAGCCAAGATGAGTATGTGGTGAAGCCAGCATTGCAAGGTAACTACACAGAAACCTACCAGAAGCTGCAAGCCGGTTTAGCGTCGAAAACGGCACCTGAACTTGTTCTGTTAGATTCAGGCCGTGCGGAAGCGATGCACGGGCGTGGTCTGAGTCGTGACCTAACGCCGTTCATGGATGAAGAGTTCAACTTCTCTGATTTCATCGGCGCGTTTAAAGATCAAGTGACGGCAGAAGATGGCACTATCATCGGTCTACCTGCTTACGGCACAACTCAAGTGTTCTACTACAACAAGCAGGTGTTGGCAGATAACGGCTTTACTGAGCAAGATCTAAAGACATGGCAAGGCGTGGCTAAGGTCGCAGAGAAAGTCACACAACGTGATGAGAAAGGTAATGTGACCTTCTACGGCTGGGAGCCGATGTGGGGTCAAGACAACATGATTGATGCGGCATTTTCTAACGGCGCTAAGATCATCAGTGATGACGGTAAGAAAGTGCTGATTGACTCTCCTGAGTGGGTTGAGGTTTGGGACAGCTTCCGTAAGTGGATCCACGATGATCAAATCATGCGTATTCACTACGGTGGTCAAGGCTGGGAATACTGGTACAAAACCATTGATGATGTGATGAAAGACAACGCACTAGGCTACACCGGTTCATCGGGTGACCAAGGTGACTTGGACTTCACTAAGCTTTCAGCAACCACGCAACCAGGTTGGGGCTCAAACCCTTCTGCACCACAAGCGGGTGCGCTGGTTTACGTAATGCCAAAAGGCACAGATGACGCAGCGGCCAAAGGTGCATTCGAGTTTGTTGAGTTCTACACCAACGCGAAAAACACCGCGGCATGGTCGATGTTTACGGGCTACATCCCAGTGCGTAACAGCGTTTCTGAAGTTCCAGAATACCAAGCGTTCACTAAAGATAACCCACAAGCTCTGATCCCGCTAAAGCAAGCGAACACGGCGACCAAAGATTTCCTAGACCCTACCAACGGTAAGATCATGGATGCGCTTAAGGTGGCTGCAGACCAAATTCAAATCCAAAACGTGCCTGCTGATAAAGCGCTAAAACAAGCAGCTAAGAAAGCACAACGTGCACTAGACCGAGCGAATCGTTCTTAATCTGTAAAGTGGTTAAAACTATCTTTGCATGCATAAAGGCCCATCTATTCGGGTGGGCCTCTTTTTGACCCAGTCCTTCAATTAGGACGAATTTGGTGAAGACAATGACCCAATTTCAAGGTGAGCTGCCGTTTGGCAGAGTACGTATCCCCTTTGATGTGCCAGCAGGTTCTCACAGCGTAACCATTATTGGTACGACGGTGACAAAAGGGTTCCTATACGCAGCAGCCTACGATCCCAACCAAGCATTTCGTGGCAAAGTGCTGTTTGAAAAGACGCACAAGTCACTCACCATCCAACCGGAAAACTCAGGCCTAGGCGCGATTGATGGAGCGATTCCATCGGGCGAGTGGTTCTTAGAACTCTACAACCTTGAGGGTGAGTTTCGTACCGAACGCGCGATGCAGTATCAAGTCGATGTGCTTTGCTCTGATGAATTAGTTAATAACGATGTTGAGCTAGAACTGAACCCAACAGTCACAACTGAGCACGATATCGAGTTTGATTACAGCTACATGCTGAGTTCTGATTCTCGCTGGTATCGTGGCGATTTACACGCTCACACTCAGCTTTCTGATGGTCACAATACCTTAGCCGCGGCTAAAGACATTGTTGAATCACAAGGGCTCGATTTTTTCTTCTTTACAGAGCACAACATTTGCCAGCCCAAGCTGCCTGTATCAAATCAGTGTTTGTTCTTACCGGCGTTAGAAGTCACGACTGATCTCGGGCATTTCAATGTGCATGGCCCGGTTAAGTCTTTGGATCTCAGAAACGTTGAACACAGCAGCCAAGCGACGATGGAAGCTGGATTGAGCTTAGCTAAAAGTGGACACAATGGCGGACACAGTTCCCTCGGCATTAATCACCCGATGATGAAGCCGTGGCATTGGCAATACGATCAAGTAGAGCTCAGCCAAGTGTCCACGTTTGAAGTGTGTTGTGACCCAACTTGGTCGACCTCACCGAAAGCAACGGAAGAGGCGTTATTGGTTCTCAATGAAATGTGGAATTGTGGTCAGCGAATCACGGCGATTGGCGGCAGTGATTCACACCTTGAGCCCCATGAACGCAACCCAAAATCCGATGAGCCTTCTATCTATGGCGATCCATCAACATTCGTTTACAGCCATGGTTTGAGTGGTGAAGGCATCTTGTCCGGTTTGCGTAACGGCCAAGTGTACTTAGAGCGCCGCTGCGGCTTGAAGTTTGATATCAACTTAGGCGACTTGCTACCAGGTAACGATTCTCAAGGGCTGGCTCTGACTTATCGTATTGCTGTCACTGACTCAGAAAACCCCTATTACGCGGAGTGCGTTGTGGATGGCGAAATTGTCGACCGAATCGCTTTGAGTGATGAGCTACAAAGTATCCATATTGATGAAGGGTACCGTTGGTGCCGTGTCGATATTCGTCGTGGGGAGCTTTCTTCAGCACTAATCAACAGTACTCAACCTTCATCTAACGAGCATGAATTTGAAGGCTGCATCAATGCCGTATTCGACGGCAAACAACCAGAATTTAACCAACCCCTAGTGCGTACTTGGGGAGAACTAATGGAGCGAATGAGCCGTGATGAAGTTTAAGGCGATGTTATTTGATAAAGACGGCACATTGTTAGAGTTCCACAAGATGTGGCTTAACGTTTCTCGTGGTGCCTGTGAGCGTGTGAAATCTTACAGTGACCAGCATCAAGGTAATCAAACTGTCACACCTGCTGAGTTACTCTTGGCCATCGGCGTGGAAGGTGATGTGGTTGATAACTATGGACTATTAGCCTCAAACCCAGTCGAAGATACCGCAACAGCGTGGTTCAAAATGCTGCAACCGAATGTCTCGCTCACTGAGTTTACTAAGGTGACCAAAGCCGCTTTCAATGACGAAGTGGAAGAGAACCCAAGCTGGATTGAAGCCCTTCCGGGTGTGACTGAAAAGCTTGGCCTGTTTAAGCAGCAAGGCATGATTTTAGGCATCGCGACTGCGGATACCAAAGACTCAACCATCTACACACTGGAGCAATCGGGTTTGAGCGAGATGTTCGATTATGTCGGTTACTCCGATGGTGATATCGAACCTAAACCTGCGCCAGCACTGCTCAATGCATTCTGTGAACAATGCGGTATTGAGCCTCATGAGGTGATCATGTTTGGTGACACGGTTTCGGATATGGAATTTGGCCGCAATGCAGGCGCAAGCAATGTCGGTGTTCTGACGGGGACTGCACAACACAGCGAGTTAGAGCCTGTGGCGGATCTGGTTATCGCATCGGTTGCCCACTTTGAGCTCAATCAACTGCAAGAACGTGGCTAAAACGTTTCACGACAGATTGCAAAGATAGTATTTAACGAATTGATTTAAGGACAGGTTATGGCTGAAGTCACACTGAGAGGGGTAGAAAAAACCTACCCAAATGGTTTTAAGGCCGTGCACGGTGTCGATCTGAATATTCGCGAAGGTGAATTCATGGTGTTTGTTGGGCCGTCTGGCTGCGCAAAATCCACCACACTTCGTATGATCGCAGGCCTTGAAGATATCTCAGAAGGCGATGTCTACATTGGCGATAAGCGTGTGAATGAGCTGCCACCTAAAGATCGTGGCATCTCGATGGTGTTTCAGAACTACGCGCTTTACCCGCACATGTCGGTGTACGAAAACATGGCTTTTGGCCTTAAACAACAGAAGCTGCCAAAGCATGAAATCAATGAGCGAATTGAAGATGCAGCCAAGACTCTCGATATTGAACATCTGCTAAATAATAAGCCGGGTGAAATGTCGGGCGGTCAAAGGCAGCGTGTGGCTTTAGGTCGTGCGATGGTGCGTAAGCCGGATGTCTTTTTGTTTGACGAGCCGTTGTCTAACTTAGACGCAAAGCTACGTGTGTCGACTCGTGTCAGCATTGCGCAGCTGCACAACAACCTGAAGCAAGAAGGGCAGAACGCCACCATGATCTACGTGACACACGATCAGGTGGAAGCCATGACTCTTGGTGACCGGATCTGTGTATTGAATCAAGGTGAGATCATGCAAGTCGATACGCCAATGAATCTTTATCAGTACCCAGCCAATAAGTTTGTTGCAGGCTTTATTGGTTCGCCAGCGATGAATCTTATCAAGGTGAGAGTGGACGAGATTGACGGTGTGATGAACGTGATATCGGAAAGTGGTACACGTTGGACGCTACCACAAGATAAGCAGGCTATCGCCCGTGAGAAACTCGGTGAGTGGTTGTGGTTTGGTGTTCGCCCTGAGCATATCCAATTGGCCAACCACGATGCCCCATTGTCGGAGGTGAATACTCAAACGCACAGGCTAGATGTTGTTGAATCCATGGGTAATGAGCTGTATCTCTACTTCAAACTCGGTGCTGACAAGCTGGTGGCTCGTGTACCTTTCGATGCAGATCGAATTGCAAACAGCGGTGAAGAGACAGTGCTCCACTTTAATACGCTACAGTGTCACTTATTTGATTTGGAAACCGAAGAGACGCTCGTTCCTAAGAGCTGATTCTGTTGCTCCTACGAGTTATTCTGTAAAAAGAAATCCCCATTCATTGACTAGACGAATGGGGATTTTAGTTACTAGGGGGTAGTAATTTTTATCTTCTAACTTGTTTCAGGTTTAAATAGCCACCATGTCCGCGGCTTTCTTCATCGCTTCTTTGGTTGAACACTCAATCACATTCGCGTTTGCAAAGCGGTGAGCGTCTTTCACTTGGATATCGTGAGCTAAGATAACTAGCTTCGCGTTCGCTACATCTAGGTCGGTGATGCGGTTCTGAATACCGTTTTGACCTTGAGTTTCTACCTTGATCTTAAGGCCTGCTGCTAAGCCTGCTTTTTCCAGTGCTTTCGCTGCCATGAAGGTGTGTGCAACACCTGAAGGGCAACATGTTACTGCTACGATGTCGTACTCGCCTTCGCCTGCTACAGGTGCTGTTTGAGCTTGAACTGGCGCTGCTTCAACCATGTCATCTTCTGTTTCTACTGCGACTGGTTTCCAGAAGCCAACGATAACCGCTGTTGTCAGTGAACCTAGCGCAATACCGACGACGTACATTGGAATGTTGCTTGATACTGGCGCAGTGATTAGGCCGCCCCACGGTGCGTGCAGTAGAACGTCTGTCATGAAGCCGAATACACAGCCCACGATACCACCGGCAACGATTGAAGGAAGTACACGCATTGGGTCGTTTGCTGCGAATGGGATAGCACCTTCCGAGATACCGATAGAGCCCATGATTGCCGCTGCTTTACCTGCTTCTTGTTCTTGTTTAGAGAACTTATTTTTGAATAGGAACGTCGCCAGTGCCATACCTAGAGGTGGTGTACAAATCGCGATGCCTACGCCGCCCATTAGCCACGGTTGTGTGTCTACTTGAGTTTGAGCAAATAGGGTCGCTACTTTGTTGATAGGGCCGCCCATATCAAACGCAGTCATACCGCCAAGGATTGTGCCCAGAACCATCTTAGATGCGCCAGCCATTGAAGCTAAGAACTCGTTCATAGAAGACATGAACAGTTTGATTGGCTCACCGATGCCCCAAAGAACGATACCTGCAGAGATTAACGTGCCTAGAAGTGGGTAGATGAAGTAAGCACCCAGCGCCGTCATGTTCGCAGAAAGCGGGATCTTCTTAAGTTGGAACACCACGCCACCGGCGATAAAGCCTGCCACGATACAACCAAGGAAGCCGCCGCCCATGTCAGCCATGATGCCAGAAGAGATCATCGCAGGAGCTAGTGCGGGTTTGTCTGCAATTGAGTAACCAATAAAGCCGCCAAGAATGATTGGGAAAAGAACAAGGCCCTTGATACCGATATTAGAGATGTCTGCCAGCAAACCGTCGGCTGGAACCGCACCTTTGCCTGATGCCATGACCGCTAAAGCCAGCAGAACACCACCAGCTACGATGAAAGGCAGCATGTGTGAGGTTCCGAAAAGCAGGTGGCCTTTCATGGTACTAAGGATTTTTTTAAAGTCGCTACTACTGTTTTTATTATTGGTATTCGTAGCTTGAGTTGTTAGGGTGCTCATAATTTTCTACGCCTTATGAATTAATTAAAATATTAAGGATCTGTTGTTCGTCTTTTGCGTTATGGATATCTTGAATAAATTCATCGCTGAATTTTCCAAATAGTTCTTGTAGTACATAAATATGATGGTCAGCACCGTTATCCGGAGAGGCAATCATAAAAAATACGGTTGGATTGATGCCGTCTTCATCGCCATACTCGATACCTTGACGCTTAACACCGACAGCAATGGCAGGCTCAGTTACAGCCTTGCTTTTTGAGTGTGGGTAAGCGATGCCGTCCATTGAGGTGATGCTTTGAGATTCACGAATTTCAATGTCTGCCAAGAAGGCTTCTTTACTGCTGATTCGGTTGTTCTCAAATAACATGCTTGCCAATTCTTCAAACAGTTCTTTTTTATTATTCGCTTTAAGGTTGTTATTAATTAAGTTGACGTTAGTTAGCTGTGTGATCATTTATTAACTCATTCACTCTTGAAGTTCTTGAATTAAAATTAATGGATTAACCCGATTCGCGAAATAGCAAATAAAAGCCCTTCACTGTACATTTGTATCCAGCAAAATTAAGTGTGATTTGCATCATTCATCCAGTGTGAGATGGGTCATATTTGATGGCGTTTTTCGGTGTTGAAATAACTTTTTGTAGGAACAAAAATGCCCCGCAAAAGCAGGGCATGGATAGTGTGTGATTAGTGGTGATGGATCTAGCTGTAAGCGCGCGCTACGCGTCCAGCGCAATCCAGTTTGTAACTCTCAGCATAAGCAGGAATGAATACCGACTGGCCTTTCTCTATCACGCAGGTTTCACCGCATTGGTGAGTGAGCACCATAGATTCGTCGAGCGGCAGTAGGATCTCGGCACCTTCGGTGGTGATTTTTCTCTGATGAGAATTCTGCACGATAGAGAACTTGAAATCCTCGACCGGAATGTCGTACTCCATCACATCACCTTGCTCAATCGGGCTGAGCAGTAATCTATCCGCAGGTTTTTCATTAAATCGAGTACAAGAAACCAGTTCATTCACGTCCATGTACTTAGGCGTTAACCCTGCACGCAGCACATTGTCTGAGTTCGCCATGATCTCTAAGCCTGTGCCCTTGATGTAAGCGTGAGGGGTTTCAGCATCCAGATACATGGCTTGCCCCGGTTTTAGGGTAATCACGTTCAATAGCAGCGGAGCGAACAAGCCGACATCACCTGGGTATTGAGCTTCAAGCTCTGAAATCAATTGGAATACACGTTTATCTGAAAGCTTAGCCTTCATCAGCAGCATGGTTAACGCCATGCCTTTTTGCTCGCCTTCCAGAGACAGCAAGCTTGCAAAGAAGCTGGCTAATCCATTGGGAGTTTGGTCGTCCGCGAGATCGTTCACCATCGAACACAACTCTGGAATATCAAGGTAATGGAAGTGCTCAAGGATCTCGCTGATTGATCTAAAACCATTCATTGCGGTGTAGTCGGTTAGGGCATACACCAGTTCTGGCTTGTGGTTGGGATCCTTGTAGTTGCGGTTGCCAGCGGTCATCGGAATGCCTTGCTGCTCTTCTAGAGCATATCCAGATTCAGCTTGTTGTTTATTTGGGTGTACTTGCACCGATAGCGCTTTCTCTGCTGCTAACACCTTGAATAGATATGGTAGCTCACCAAAACGACTCGCGACTTTCTCGCTTAGAAACAGGTTTAGGTTCTTGGAAATAAGGTTCGACAACGTGGTCTGCTGCCCGTTATCAGTCACCATTGAGCAACCATTCGGGTGAGCGCCCATCCAGATCTCTGCTTGTGGCTCACCAGACTGGTTATCAATACCAAACAGTTGGCTAAACGAAGAAGGACTCCCCCATGCGTAGTTTTGAATCACGTTGGTCATAGGGTAGAAAAAGCGTTGTACGAACGAGTCGTTCGCTAAAGAAAAATCAGACATCGAAATCACCATGAAGGGAAACATGGCTTGAGCTCTATTCGTTCCTAAAAAACTATTAGCTACTAAAAACAGTAGGGTAGAAAGGCTCAAGCCATTGGAGTTGAAATGGCTTAAGCCGCTGCTGCTGTTAGCTTGGCTTTGCGTAGATTTTTAAGCGCGATACAAGTAACCGCAGTTACGCCCGCACCTGAAGCCATACACAGAAGTGCCAGCATTGGGTAGTTCATTGCGCCTAGTAGAGCCACAACTGGGCCACCGTGGGCAACGCTGTTGGTGATGCCAAATGAGAACGCCATTACTGCAGCGGTCATTGAGCCAAGTACGTTGGCTGGGATAACTGACATCGGGTCTTGAGCTGCGAAAGGAATCGCACCTTCAGAGATACCCACTAAGCCCATTGCGCCTGCTGCTTTACCTGCTTCAATTTCAGAAGATTCGAACAGGTCGAACTTACGGCCAAGTCTGGTTGCGATAGCCATGCCCAGTGGAGCGACAGGGATAGCACACGCCATTGCACCCATGAATTGAGTTTGACCGCTAGCAATCATGCCAACCGAGAACAGGAATGCTACTTTGTTGAATGGGCCACCCATATCAAAGCCAGCCATGCCACCCAGTACGATGCCAAGCAGAACCACGTTGCCTGTGCTCATGCTAGTAAGTAGGGCAGTAAGAGCATCCATTAGTCCCGCGATAGGGGCGCCAATTACGAAGATGAACAGACCCGCGATGAATAGAGAGCCAGTGATCGGAGCGATCATGATAGGCACAAGCGGTTGAACGAACTTGTGGTAGTTAAACGAAGTAATCCATTTAACGAAGTAACCCACTAATAGGCCTGCGATGATTGCGCCAATGAAGCCAGTACCTGCGTCAGCGCCATAGAAAGAACCGTTGTTGGCAATCCAACCGCCAATCAAGCCAGGGGTTAGAGCAGGGCGGTCAGCAATTGCGTAAGCAATGTAGCCAGCCAAGATTGGGATCATCAGGGTGAAGGCAACCACACCCACTTCTAGGATTTGGTTCCACATGCTGCCAGCAGGAATCGCCATGCCAGATTCGCTTGGCTCACCGCCAATCGCTAAGGCTAGGGCAATCAAGAGGCCGCCTGTGACCACGAATGGGATCATGTGAGATACGCCATTCATCAAGTAACGATAAAGGTCTGAACGCGCTTGTGATGCTTTCTCTGCAACGGATTGGTTGGTTGGAGCTTGCTCTGCTTGGTAACTTGGTGCGTTGAGTGCTTGCTGAATCAAGCCTTGCGCGTCTTTGATCGGCGCTTTCACGTTGGTGCTGATAACGCGTTTTCCGGCAAAGCGAGCCATGTCGACCTGTTTGTCACAAGCCACCACAATTGCGTCGGCACGTTCGATTTCTTCTTGAGTTGGGCTGTTTTTAACGCCGATAGAGCCGTTAGTTTCGACCTTCACATCGTAGCCAAGAGCCGCCGCGCCTTTCTCTAGTGCTTCGGCTGCCAAATAAGTGTGTGCAACGCCAGCTGGGCAGCCTGTCACACCAATGATGAAGCCTTGTTTCTCAACGTTGGTTTCCGCTTCCGAAGGCTCAGGTTTGGTAAGCAGTAGTTCTAATGCTTCTTGTTCAGATTGAGCATTCATGAAGCTTTCGATAAAGCCTTCTTCAATCAGTTTTGAAGAAAGCTCTGCCAGTACTTCGATGTGATGATTATCGCCACCATCGGGAGAGGCAATCATAAAGAACAGTTTTGATGGCTGACCGTCATCCGCGCCGTACTCGATACCCTGTTGATGGACACCGATAACAACCGCAGGTTTGATGACCGCAGCACTTTTCGCGTGTGGCAGAGCAATACCTTCTTCAAATCCGGTATTACCTTGTTCTTCACGAGCCTTAATGTCGGCAAGAAACTGTGCTTTGTCTGAAATTATGCCTTGTGCATAAAGCACGTCTATCAGCTCTTTGAATACTTCTTCTTTTGAATCAGCGCTAAGCGAAAGCTTAATCAAATCTTGATTGATCAATGTTGTGATCATAATGAACCCCTACTTGTTTTTATTTTGTTAGAGGTATTCTGGAATCTACGGCTTGCCTTCTGTAGTGAAGAAAAAACGCATTTACTGGATGATTGTTGCGTTATAAGTAGAGTGTGATTTTGATCGTTTAGTGGCGCGTTTTTCGGCCTCTATTGACATAGGTTGAGCCTGCTTGAGGCTTTTATTTGCATGGGGTTCGGCGTGTAGAGTTATCGAAGGAACAATGTGCTATATCAGGTTTTTGACTGGAGATTTATTTCCACTACTGGATTTTTGTAACCTAGATCTAAAATTGTGATTTTGCTCAATAGCGCTATGTTTCACTAAGGAGTATATCTATTCCCGTAGCGTTATTGCTGCTTTTAAGAGTTCGAATAAATGATATTTCATGACCTAATCTCGTCGGTATTAAATGAGCGAGAACCATTTCATAACATCTGGTTTGCGGGGGATTTTCACACGCCTTCAGCATGCAGTTATCAGGTGAACTTTCCACGCTTAGAGCTGGTGCTCGACGGAGAGTATGTCAATGAGATGGAGAGTCATGATCGTAAGATCACCAACGTTGTCGCGAAAGCGGGCGATGCGATTTTTATCCCACCGAACTGCTGGAACAAACCCAACTGGGATACTGACTGCTCGGTGTTGAGCATGTTGTTTGGTCGCCGTCAGCTTGGCTTAAGTTTGGTGAGTAAGCGCAAAGGGGAAGAGAGTTTTTACGATATTCAAAAGCACAGTATTCAGACTCGCTCTGGGTTTGCGATTGATAACATTTTGGAGGCGCTCAGCTCGTTAGCGCGCGAGAGTAACAAGCAGCCTATGGATGAACTGTTACTACAAGCGCTGCTGCAATACAGTAAGACCATGTTGGATGCACCTGTCGAGAAATCTCACAGCCGAGTACAGGATGTGTATCAGGGGATTTGCATCTACATTCAAGAGAACTTCCACCGCCAGATCACTCGAGATAGCATCGCCTCACGCTTTAGTATTTCATCTAACCATTTGTCACGAATGTTCCGCCAACAAGGCCATATGACGCTGGCCGAGTACATCACGCGCGTGCGAGTCGATCGTGCCAAGTTCATGCTTAAGAAGTACAACTTCAAGCTCAATGAAGTGGCATTACGTTGCGGCTTTAAGGATGTGAACTACTTCTGTCGAGTTTTCAAAAACCGCACCGGAAGAACACCGACCGAGTATCGAGGCTCAATCTAGCTCTAACGAGCTGGTAACTAAATAAGACGTGAAGAGATGTACATGAGCAGAGCTTGTAGATCGACACTGCTTCGAGTCTTTTGTAAACGCTCATTGACTTGGTCGTGAAGCAGATTTCTGGTTAGGTTGGTAGCCGCCACAATATGCTCTCGCTGTGGCTTGGTAGGCAGTACCAAAGCAATGGCAACGTGTACTTCGCCAATGCGTGAGGCCCAGTCAATTGGGTCGTCACTGACGATAACCGCGATCGAGAGGTCTTGGGTCGATTCAAACATCACATGCGGCAGGGCGATCCCTGGAGATACACACGTAGACGAGCGTTCCTCTCGTTTAATAAACGCCAGAATCAGTTCATCCGGATCTTCTGGATACACCAAATGAGCGAGCCCTTTTAGGCATTCAAACTTGGTCAGTTGGGTTTGTGCTTTGGCATGGTGCCACTTGATGTCACAGGGCGGGCATATTTGCGGCATACGCTGGATTAGATCTTTCGAGAATTCATGGTTCACTTGTGAGCCAACCATGTCGTAATGCTCAGCAATTACATCTTTGAGAACGAAACAGGCCAGCTCCGCATCAATCCCAACCGCGGTTATCTGACACAAGTCACCACGAAGTAAACCTACTTGCAGCATCGCGACGGATTTGGATAGATCAGCGGTTCGATTTTGAGTGATGTTGATAATGCGGATGTTGCTTTTGAACTTCTTCGCTAATCGAGTAAGGGGCTGCGCGACATGTGAGTTTGCGGCAGGATCGTTAACGAAGAAGGTGATCTGATATTCGTTCATGAAAAGTTTAAGTTCGACAATGCTTAATAAAGACTTTATCGACACTCAACAACACCTCTTCCATGGGAATGAATAAGGTTTTAGCTGGGTCGAACCGGCTTGGTTGTTCAATATCGATATCAGATACGATTAATACTTTGTCTGCGAGAGTAATATCTTGGGCGGTCAGTAAGTTTTCAATACCCATAGCGCCTTGCGTCTCAACCTTGATTGAAACGTTGAACTTAGGGGCTGTTTTATTTAGAGCATCAGCTGCCATATAGGTGTGCGCAATGCCTGTAGGGCACGCAGTTACCGCTACAATTCTCATTATTATTCTCGGCTTATTCTCGTCCCTGTTACGTTACATAAGCTACCTTTCAGAAGCTATTTTGTAAAAGCCATCTTGCGTGGGAAATCCAGTATGGAAAGCTCGCATAGAGGAGGGGCGATATGTTTATGGGTTCTGTGGATTTTATGGATTGCCGTTTTTTATTCCAAGGTGAAAGTCACACTCTGAGTTCTTGGTTACAATAATCCAGTTAATGCACCTTTCGTCCTATATATTGAGTGCCTTCACACCGTTAATCTTTTCATCTTATTAACATCGAAATTTTAATTTAGGTCGGAAGAACCTAATTACTTCAGTCTGAAATCAGGCGAGGCAGAATAGACCATGGATATCACTAATATTATCGAGCCCGAGATTATCTGTTTGGAGCTACAAGCAGACTCAAAACAGGCAGTATTTGAAGAGCTTGTTGAGTTACTCGATCGCGCTGGTAAGCTCTCGAATAAAAGTGAATTCCTTGATGATATCTGGAAGCGTGAGGCGATTGGTAATACGGGGTTTGATGATGGTATTGCGATTCCACATGCGAAAAGCACTGCCGTTGCTAAACCTGCCGTTGCTGTAGGTATCAGCCGAACGGGGATTGACTATGGTGCCGATGGCGGTGAACTGTCTGATGTGTTTTTTATGCTCGCTTCGCCAGACAATAATGACGACCACCATATCGAGGTACTGGCTCAGATCTCGACCAAATTGATCGAAGATGGCTTTGTTACAAAATTAAAGGCAGCCGAGTCGGTTGAGGAAGCTCAAGAGCTGTTTCTTGAAGTCAATTCAGATTCCTTTGATAGCTATGCCTCTAGCCATCACGAAGTGTATGTCGAGCCACTCAGCCCTTGGGCACAATCACTCAATCGACTCAAAGAACACCTGTTGTATGGCACTTCACACATGATCCCATTCGTGGTTGCGGGCGGTGTGTTGTTGTCTTTGTCGGTGATGATATCCGGTCACGGCGCAGTTCCTGAGAGTGGCGTGTTAGCTGATATCGCACAGATGGGCATTGCGGGCTTAACGTTGTTTACTGCGGTGCTGGGCGGTTACATTGCGTACTCGATGGCCGACAAACCGGGTTTAGCACCGGGCATGATTGGTTCTTGGGTTGCCGTTAACCAATACAACACCGGTTTTCTTGGGGCGATAGTGGTCGGCTTCTTTGCGGGCTTTGTGGTGAATCTACTTAAGAAGATCAAACTGCCAGACAGCATGATCTCGCTGAGTTCTATCTTCATCTATCCACTAGTTGGTACCTTCGTCACTTGTGGTGCGGTGATGTGGGTGATTGGATCTCCGATAGCTCAAGTGATGCTTGAGATGAACCAAATGCTCACGGGTATGGCTGGCTCTGGAAAAATGGTGCTCGGCAGTATTTTAGGCGCGATGACCGCCTTTGATATGGGAGGACCAATCAATAAGGTCGCTACACTGTTTGCTCAAACTCAGGTAAATACCCAACCTTGGTTGATGGGTGGCGTTGGCATTGCGATTTGTACGCCACCACTCGGTATGGCTCTGGCGACTTTTATATCGCCGAAGAAGTTTAAACGCGACGAACGCGAAGCGGGCAAAGCCGCAGGGATCATGGGAATGATCGGCATCAGTGAAGGTGCGATCCCATTTGCTGCTGCCGACCCTGCACGCGTTCTGCCTGCGGTTGTTGCTGGTGGCATTGTCGGTAACGTTGTTGGCTTTATGTTCCATGTAGTGAACCATGCACCATGGGGCGGTTGGATTGTTCTGCCTGTGGTTAACGGAAAAATTGGCTACATCATTGGCACACTGGCGGGAGCGCTCACCACGGCTTTGATCGTGATACTGCTGAAAAAAAATGTGGTCGAAGGCGAGGCGAGTTCCAACCAGTTTGCAGGTGGCTCGGTGACAGAAGAAGGGCAAGCGGATGTACTCGCAATCACTTCTTGTCCGTCAGGTGTTGCCCACACTTTCTTAGCTGCGAAGTCTCTGGAAAAAGCGGCGCATCATCTCGGGGTTCGGATTAAGGTTGAGACACAAGGTGCTAATGGAATAGGCAATCGCATCACACAGAAAGACATTGAAAGAGCGAGGTTGGTGATCTTCGCTCACGATGTGGCGATCAAAGAAGTCGAGCGCTTTGCGAATGTGAAAACGTTAGATGTCAGCACCAAAGAGGCGATGCTCAATGCGCAGGCGCTGATCATGAGAAAGGTGTAACCCTTAAACACTAAAGTTAATCATCTATAAAGTTAACTAGCTCAAAACTAAAAAGACTCCGCTCTAGTGCTTTAGGCTAACAGTGGAGTCTTTTTGTATGGCTTCTAAAACAAGTTCAGCTTCTAAAAAGGATGATACTTAAATACGTCTTCAACCATTGAGTTAAGTAAATCAATGTCATCACAGGTTTTAGCGTACGTACGCAGACCTGCTATTTGAACTTGAACATGTCGAGCAAGCTGAACAGGTTCACGCTCTTTGCTTATTTCACCAAGCTCTTGTGCTTCGGTAATCAGCTTAGCGAACTCACCTTCCATGATCTTCAGTGATTTCTTCGCCTCTTCTAATAACTCTGCGTGTTCATCAGTCAGTTCTGCGACCGTTTTTGCTAGCATACACATGCCATTTGGCGAGCTTTGTTTTGATTCGACCACAGCACGTTTGACGAAACTTTCGAGCGCTTTGATTGGAGAGTCTGTTTCGCTGCGGAAACGGTTCAGATTGAGGATGCCAAGTTCGGTATAGCGAGCAAGCGTCTCTTTAAACAGACCTTCTTTGCTGCCAAATGTCGCGTAGATGCTACCCGGACGCATATCAATCACATCTTGCAGGTTACGCATAGAAGTTGCGTGAAAGCCCTTTTCCCAATACAGGTTCGTTGCTTTATCTACTACATCTTGTCTATCGAACTTCGCGGTCTTGGCCATAACATTTACTTCATTAATCTGAACATATGTTCAATATTTTATGCTGAACGCTCGTTCCAGTAAAGGTGTGTTTTGCTCAACTTAATTGTCTTCCTTGCATCTTGTTGGTGCATAAGGTGCTCGATTGAATGCAATTAATAGACAAGGTTTGGCAGTTTTTATTCTGGTCTCATTATCTAATGTCTAAGTAAGACTAGTCGTCGACGACTTCGACGGTTTTATGCTGCGCGCCGTAATAGGTGCCTTCATCGATAGTGTACATCAGCGTTTCTTCGCACTCTGGGCAATCGAATTCTTCATTAGGTTCGATTGCTGCTTCTTCTACCCATTCCCATCCAATGTGTTCTTCGCAAGCGGGACAGTCCATAAAACCTCTAATTATGCTTCTACGTTAATTGAATTCGTAACTTTTTGAGCCCGGCATTATACATAGTTGGCGCTGAATATGTAGCGACAACTGAGCAGAAAAAGGGTGTACACATACCTCTTTAGTGTTAATAAAACCTGCCATATTTCAGTCGCTTACGTCAATAAAATGTTGTTGCGCGCTTTTTGTGTTTTCTAAAGCTGCATAGCTAACAAATTTATAAATAAACCAATGAATTTTGTAAGGTTAAATGCTAGCGTTATCGATTGTCGTCCGTTATGGCACGGTAATTGATAAAACTAAATATTATTATGATCTCGGTAAAGGTACACCGTTTTAGAAGTGTGTCTAATTACATGACAGATAAAGATTCGTCAGCTGCTAGGAAATAAAAATGAAATTAACCGATATGTCCTTTAAGCAAAAAATCATCGCTTTGCTTATTTTACCGATCTTAGGGTTTCTCTGGCTCAGTGTTTCTGCGATATCCAAAGGCGTAGAAACAAAGACTGAAATGTCCTCATTGAATCAACTGACACGCCTTTCGGTTGTGTACAGTGAGTTAGTGCATGAGTTACAAAAAGAGCGAGGCATGACAGCTGGCTTTATTGGCTCTCAAGGAACCAAGTTTGTCAGTGAATTAGCCGCGCAGAGAACCAATGCCGATAACCGACGTAATGAAAGAAATGATTACTGGCAGTCTGCCAATATCAATCTGCCACAGATTAATCGCCTGAACACAGAGATAAGCCAAAGCCTTAATCAGATAACGACCATTCGAAATCGAGTGGATTCTCAATCTATCCCACTTTCTGAGGCCTTGGGTTACTACACCCAATTGAATGCAAAGCTTCTTAGCGTATCGGCGTTAATTGCAGAGCTAAGTTCTGATGCTACCATCACTACAGAAACCATCGCTTACTACAACTTCTTGCAAGGTAAAGAGCGAGCGGGTATCGAGCGTGCTGTCCTGAATAACACCTTTTCTAAAAATGAATTTGGCCCGGGTATGCTGGTGAAATTCATCTCTTTAGTGACAGAGCAAAATACCTACTTCTCGAACTATGAAGTGTTGAGCAACCCAGCGAACGTTCGATTCTTTGAACAACAGTTAAATGACCGCTCTGTGGCAGAAGTAGAAAAGCTTCGTAGCTTGGCTGAATCTAAGATGAGCGGCTTTGATGTTGACCCTGTCTACTGGTTCTCTCAATCTACTGCTCGTATTGTTCAGCTAAAGAAAACAGAAAACCACCTAGCTGAATCACTGATTGCGCTGACCGAGAAAAAGATGTCAGAGGCGCAGTCTGCGATGATGATGAGTATTGGTCTATTTGCTTTGATTACTTTGTTCGCAACCTTCGTGAGCTTTAAGGTGATCAGCGACCTGACGATGAGAGTGAAAGACCTGACAGTGATGTTGTCTAAAGTTCGTAATGACAACGATCTAACGGTTCGTGCTAAGTACGTTGGTAACAGCGAACTTGGCCAGATATCTTCGGCACTCAACGAAACGCTAGAGAAGTTTTCAAACGTTATCGACAATCTGTCTCAGTCGAGTCTGACCTTAGCTTCAGCCGCTGAAGAAACCTCGCAAACTTGTCACTACAACTCGAACACACTAGTTCAACAAAAAGACCAAATTGGCTTAGTTGCGACTGCTACAGAAGAGTTATCAGCAACGGTAAATGAAGTGGCCGCTAAAACTCAGCAGACAGCAAGCTCTGCTAAACTGGTCGATGAGCAGTCGCAAGAAGGTTTGAATACGGTTCAAAACTCTTACCACTCTATCGAAAAACTGGCATCTGAAATTAATGACCTAGCGGAAAAAATCACGCATCTACACGAGAGCAGCAATAACATTAACAGTGTGATTGATGTGATTAAGTCGGTCGCTGAACAGACTAACTTGTTAGCATTGAACGCGGCAATTGAAGCGGCACGAGCGGGTGAGCAAGGCCGTGGATTCGCGGTAGTGGCTGATGAAGTTCGCACGCTAGCACAACGTACTCAGCAATCGACAGCTGAAATTGAAGGCTTTATCAGCTCGCTACAGTCTGATGTTCAAACGGCGTTTAATGTGATTGATAACAGTCAAAAGATGTCGTCTAAAGCAGTTGAGGATTCAAAAGAGGTCGAGCACACCTTACAAGGAATCTCCGCATCGGTAAGCGAAATATTCAGCATGACCGAACAGATCGCCACAGCAACGGAAGAGCAAGCGGTTGTGACCCAAGATATCGCGCAAAACGTGATGGCAGTAGAGCAGAAATCGACGGAGTCGACCACAGGCGCAACTCAAATTGCAGCAACAGCCAAAGAACAAGCTGAACTGGCGGCTTCATTGAAAGAGATTGCAAACACGTTTAAGAGCTAATCTTTCAGAGTTAGAAGTTTTCCATCTTATATAAAAATGTCCCGCCTAATGCGGGACATTTTTTTAGTGGGACATTTTTGGGTAAAGCGACTAAAGCGCTTGTCCGTTAACCGACAATTTCACATCAATGTTGCCACGAATCGCATTTGAATATGGGCAAACTTGGTGAGCGGTTTTTACAAGCGTAACAGCCTGTTCTTGAGCCAAGTCGAGCTCAATCGCTAATGAAACGGTTAAAGCAAAACCACCATTTTCATTTGGACCGATACCAACCGTTGCAGTTGTTGGCGCCGATGCAATCTTGATTTTCATTTCTTTCGCTACGTGAAGTAGAGCATTTGAGAAACACGCAGAGTAGCCCGCCGCAAACAGTTGCTCAGGGTTCGTTGCTTCACCTGAACCGCCCATTTCTTTCGGGTAGCTTAATGCAACAGAAAGCAAATTATCGTCAGTAGAAACTTGGCCGTTACGACCAGCAATTGCAGTAGCAGAAGTAGTGTAGAGTGTTGTCATTGTCTTAATCCTTAAAATAGTTGTGTAAAATTAAATTGTGCGCAACTTTATTTTGAGGTTAGCTTAATTGATAAAACTTACGTGTGCAAGTATATTGTGTGCAATTTAATTTATTGACGAGGTGATCGTGAGCGACCAAAATGAATATCTAAAGTTAGATAATCAGGTGTGCTTTGCACTTTACAGTGCTTCAAATGCAATGAGTCGAGCTTATCAACCTCTGCTGAAAGCGCTTGATCTTACTTATTTACAGTACATTGTGATGATGGTGCTTTGGGAGCAACAAGAGATAAATGTCAAAGCGTTAGGCGCTAAAACACATTTAGATTCAGGAACCTTGACTCCATTACTTAAGCGTTTAGAAGCAAAAGGTTATGTGCTTCGTAAACGTAGTACTGAAGATGAACGAGTGCGAGTAATTACGCTAACTCCTGTAGGGACTGAACTCAAAGAGCGCGCGCAAACTGTCCCAGAAGAGATATTTTGTTTGTCTAAGATGAATGAAAACGAACTTAAATCGCTCAAAGCGCAATGTGAGCAGTTACTTGACAACTTAACTTAATAAGAACGTCTCTTTAATTCTCAGTAATCACGTTCAAATACTGAAAAAGCCAGTCAGTATCTACTGTTAATAGCAGATACTCACTGGCTTTTTGTATTTTGATGTGAGTGTGAGGTACTTGTTTAGTCTTCACTCACAAACACATACATATCACCACGGCAGCGGTTGATACTGTGTCTCTATCTAACCCATAAACCAAGACACGAAAATCAGCGCG
Source organism: Vibrio sp. 10N.286.51.C3 (assembly GCF_003050065.1). Lineage (NCBI taxonomy): Bacteria > Pseudomonadati > Pseudomonadota > Gammaproteobacteria > Vibrionales > Vibrionaceae > Vibrio > Vibrio sp. 10N.286.51.C3. The sequence goes on from NZ_PIGC01000020.1 coordinate 32,381, forward strand.
CCAAAACCGAATGTTGCCATTAGTGCGGTGTCGCCACCGGCTGCTGTGTAGCTGCCCTCGGTTTGTAGGTGAGGGAAGTCCGGTCTGCGCACCTTAACCACCATTGCGAGTGGACCCCAGATAGCTAGGAACACCAAAACCATGCCTGCATAGTCGAGCATGCTTACAAACTGGCTAGCGAACAGCTCTGCTAATACCAAAGGTAAGATGAAGGTCAACGTATAAGCCAACGCTTTGTTGTTGGTTACAGCGTCTTTGTTTTGGTCATACAGCGCCATCGACACGCCGAGGAAAGAGGTCACTAATGCCAGTGCTGAGAACAGAGCAATCACTACTTTCAACCAAGCAGACTGTCCGCTAAACGCAGAGATCAGCTCTGAAATGTTGTGGAACTGGCTGATCGCGTCTGTGCCAAGGTTACCGATAATCGCGAACAACCAAGTGAGGTAGCACACGAGCGGAATCACTGAGCCAAGCAGAATCATATTGCGGATCTGCTTTTGAGTCGCTTCACGGTTGTAGATCACCAGTGATGGGATCACCACCATAGAGGCAAAGCTGGTAAAGATAACCGCGCTGTATTGCACCACATCATTGGCCGTGTATTGGCTAGTTTGAGTTAGGTAATCAAGGCGGATATTGCTAAACAGAGAAGCGATAACAATAAATAGCATCACCACCATCATGATGAATAGGCCACGGTTCAACTTGTCGATATAAGACTTACCCGCAACTACAATCACACCCATAAATAGGCTGAAAACGGTATAAGCAGCAGATGCAGAGATGTTTACGCCAACATCGAGCAGTAGCTTATGGATGATGTCACCCACGCCCAAGATATAAGCAATAAGCATACATACCAACAGCAGATAAAAGAGTGCATTGATAAAGTGTTTACCTTTGCTGCCCAGAGTGAGGTAAGCAACACTGCTCATGCCACTGTTGTCTTTAGTTTTAGTACACGCTTCTGCCAGTAGGAGTGCAGAGTAAGTGGTGCCGATAAAGATAAGTAGCATCAGCACTGAGCTGATCATGAAGCCAAATTGGGCCAACACCATTGGGATAGCCAACATGCCAGCCCCTAATGCAGTCCCTGAAAGGATTAGGGAACTGCCGAATAATTTCATATTCAAGAAAAACAACCTCTAGCGATCCAATTAATTTTTAGTCGGATTGTAAATAATTGTTTCCAAGACTAACAAATTACTCAGTAAAGTTAGGGATTAAATTCTAATTATTTTTGAATTTTTCTAAAAAGTTAAGAAGGCATTTTCAGGTGATATCTGTGCTCTTTTGATCTATTTGCTGGGTGATTGTATTTATCGTTTAGTTAACGTTCGTCCATTGTTGAATAATTTAGAAGTTAGCAAAATTCGGTTAGAAAGAAGTATGTTTATGAGCCAATTGTTTTCAATTCATCAAGTTTAATCCTCTCCTTTTCCTGAATCCCGTGCAGGCAATGTCGATGACTAACCGTTCTATGGTTAAAACCACACTCAGATCGTTTTATCAGTTTGAAGGTAAATAGGTAAAGAACGAGAAAAGTGTCTAAAATTCTGTTGACCTGACTACAGCTTCATAGTTTATCTTTGCTACCGAAATGAGAGGGGAAGTGCATGTATCGTATCTCTGAACTGGCCGATTTGGTTGGGCTGAGCCGCTCCACATTGTTGTATTACGGCAAGCTAGGTTTGATTGAAGCTCAGCGTCAGAGCAATGGTTATCGCCTTTATTCTGAAAAGGACCTACAACGTGTTCGGTTGTTGCAGCAGTTACAAGCGGGTGGGTTGACGCTCAAAGAGTGCCAAGCTTGTCTAGATGCAAAGATAGAGCGCAGCTTACTGGAAAATCGTCTTAAGCAGTTAGACGAAGAGCTCGTTCAAAAGCAACGATCACGCGACCTACTAGCAGCAATGCTAGGTGAAGGTGGTCTAGAAGAGTGGCATGAGTCGATGGACAAGCTTGCGCCAGATGCACACCTCGATTGGTTAATTAAGCAGGGTTTTGATGAGAAACAGGCTCTGCGATTGAAGTGGTTATCGAAAGACATGAATGAACATGATCAATACATGGCGGATTTTGGCGCTATTTTTGAGGGCTTAGAGCGTTTAGGGCCAGGAACGGTTGAAGATACCTTAGCAGCATTGGCACAAGTTCCGGTTACACCTAAGCGCGTACTTGAGATTGGTTGTGGCAAAGGCATCGCGACCAAGGCGTTAGCGAAAGCCTTAGTTGAACATCAAACGGACGTGCAAATAACAGCGTTAGACAATGATCAACCGAGTTTGGATATTCTGAGTCAACAAGCACTAGAACTTGGTCTCGAAAGCAATATTAAAACGGTATGTGCAAGCATGATGGATCTACCGTTTGAAGCTAAGTCATTCGACCTGATCTGGTCAGAAGGTAGCGCTTACATCATGGGTGTTCAGAAAGCACTTAAGCAGTGGCGGAAGCTACTCATCGATGATGGCATCTTGGTCGTGAATGATTTGGTGTGGAACACCGAGAATCCAAACGAATCAATCAAAGTATTCTGGCAGAAAGAGTACCCAGATATGACCACGGTAGCTGAACGTATCAAGCATGCAAAGGCGGCGGGTTACCAAGTCTTGGATGACTTTGCGATGAGCGACGCCGGCTGGCTTGCCTATTATCAGCCTTTGCAAAAGCAAGTCGAGTCTTTGAAAGCAACGATGCCAAACTCAAAAGCGCTCGCAGATTGCGACAATGAAATTAAACAATTCTTCAGTAACAGCGAACTTGTGGAAGGTTCTCAAGGCTCAGCTAAGCGTGATTTTGATTATCACTTCTTTGTGTTGAAGAAAGTACAGTAAGTGAAGAACACCATGAAATTTAGACAATATGATTCAAGCGAGATCGAAACGATCACGCAACTTTTTACTCAAACCTTTACTGATTCAGAAGGCGAGAACGAGGGTAAAACAGTAGGTAAGCTTGCCAAGGATCTTTTAACGACCACAGATCCAACAGAGCTACTTTGTTTTGTCGCGGAAGATGATACTCGTGAATTAGGAAGCACAATTGTAGGCGCGATTATTTTTACTCCGCTTTCATTTGATGACGAAACTAAGGCTTACTTGCTCTCTCCAGTAGCGGTGAGCACTCAAGTTCAAAAGCGTGGGATCGGCCAAAAGCTGATTAACTTCGGCTTACAGACTCTAAAGGAACAGGGTGTCGAGCTTGCTGTGACATACGGTGATCCTAGTTACTATTCAAAAGTAGGTTTTGAGCAAATCACTACTGAGCAGATCCCAGAACCATTCGAGTTGAGCTACCCTCACGGTTGGATCGCTCAATCGCTGACTGGCGGTGAAATCAAAGTGGCGAGCGAACAGTCTAGCTGTGTTGAAGCTTTGGCTCATGCTGAATACTGGTAGTTGCTTAAAATAAAATCTTAGATGAATGAAAGCCCATCAGGTTTCACTTGATGGGCTTTCTTGTTATGAGCAAAAGATATTCGTCATGCTTCAATGTAAAACTTGAACATATGTTCAAAATAACAATTGAACGATCGTTCTAATTTGTTCTATATTGTTTTCACACTAACGGAGAACAGTAATTAATTGCTCCGTAATTGAATAACTTTAAAATCATAAATTGATAGGGATAAAACAATGAGCAACTTCAAAATTCACTCAATAGAATCAGCACCCGCGCAGAGCAAACCTATTCTTGAAGGCGCTAAAAAACAGATGGGGCGAGTTCCAGGCTTGTTTGGTGTGTTGGCTGAATCCCCAAACACGCTTAAAGCTTACACTCAGCTTCATCAGGCGTTTAGTGACTCATCTTTCGATGCTGAAGAGCTAACGGTGGTTTGGCAAACCATCAACGTTGAACACGAGTGTCACTACTGTGTTCCTGCACACACTGGCATTGCACACTCAATGAAGGTTGATCCTGCGATCACTGAAGCACTGCGTAATCGCACCGCAATGCCAACTGAGAAGTTGCAAGCACTGCACGACTTCACGCTCAGCATGGTTCGTAATCGTGGCAATGTGTCTGAAAGTGAAATGGCAGCATTCTTTGAGGCGGGTTACGGCCAACAGCAAGTGTTAGAAGTGATTCTTGGCCTGTCTCAGAAAGTGATCAGTAACTATGTAAACCGTGTTGCTGAAACGCCGGTAGACAAAGTGTTCGAACAGTTTGCTTGGCAAGGCTAATTTACCTTTAAATAAGTAAATAGTAAGAATGATGAAAGCCCCGCTCAGTTGAGTGGGGCTTTGTTGTTTGGCGTGGGTGACGTTTTCTAGTTGCTTACTTATCTACAGCTAATGCTACTTTTAGTCGTACCAAAGCGTCTGCTAATACTTCTGCAGGGCACCCTAGATTCAATCGAATAAATCCTGAACCTTCCTCGCCAAAGGCACAACCCATACTCGGTACAATACCGGCTGCAATGAGTTTGCGCTCAAGCTCTGCATCGCTTAGTTTCATTGCACGGCAATCTAGCCATGCAAGATACGTCGCTTCGGGTTTAGTGAAACGAATATGAGGCAATTCTGTCTTTAGGAATCCGCTCAGCGTTTCTATGTTGTCTTGCAGATACTGTTTTAAGTCCGCTAACCAAGCTTGACACTCTTGATATGCAGTGGTCGCTGCGGACATTGATAGATTGTTGAAGCAATCCATGCCATGAGCATCCAAACGTCGAACAAACTGCTCCTTCAATTCTGCATTTGGAATGATAAAGTTCGAAATTCTTAATGATGATAAGCCAAAAGTTTTACTGGCCGCAGTTGCCACAATAAGTTTGTCGGTTAGCGAACTTGGTAGTTTCAATGTTGAATGGAATATGTTGGATGTTAGCGCTAGGTCGCTCCAAATCTCATCACTGATCAGCCATACATCGTGTTTTTGGCAAAGCTCGGCAACTTGCAGGATCTCTTGTTCGCTCCATACTCTGCCTGTTGGGTTGTGTGGGTTGCAGAAAATCAACGCTTTGGCGCCACTCGCAAAGCAGTCTTCCAAATGTGCGAAATCAAGCTGGTAACGACCTTCTGATACTATCAATGGGTTGTTCAACACCTTACGATCATTTAGTTCGATGATCTTACGGAACGAACCGTAGCCCGGGCTTTGAATTACGATTTGGTCATTCACTTGTGTGAGCATTTGCAGCGCCATAGCAATACCGGGCAAAACGCCGTGCACCGTTGTAATCCATTCTCGTTTGATTTCTGTTTGATGTTGGTTTCTAAACCAATCGATCGCGGCTTGGTAGTAGTCGTCTTGACGTTCTGAGTAACCAAAAATACCATGAGAAATATCTTGAGCTAAGCGATCTAATACTTGTTGAGGCGCTTGGAAATCATAGTCAGAAACCCACATTGGCAGTAAGTTGGTACTTTCTAAGCCAAGCTTCTGCTCCATAAAGTCCCACTTTACCGACCCTGTATTTCTGCGGTTAATTGTATTGTCGAAAGAATTCATAGGATGTGAGCCTTACTTAGTGCTGTGAGCCAGGGAAGTTTCTACGGAGTCTTCTGATTGTTCAGGCTTTGTGTGTGCAATACCAAACCCAGTGAAACCATAAATCAGAGCGAAAACGATACCGGTGTAACATTGGATTGCCCAAGGTAGGTAATCTAGCGTTGCAACTCCGAGCGTGCTTGCCATGTAAATACCTGCCGCAGTCCAAGGAACCAGTGGTTCGATGATTGTGCCTGCGTCTTCAATGGTTCTAGATAGGTTTTTAGTGTCTAGCCCCATTTTACGGTAAGCGTTCTGAAACAGTTCACCAGGGATGAGAAGTGCTAATTTACCGTCAGAGGTCGTGAATACTACTGTGATGGTTGCAATCACTGTTGATGCGATAAGTTGTCCTGTTGAGTGAATCATATGCAAGAAACGACCTAGTACCACATTCAAAGCGCCGGTTAGGCTTAAAACACCTGCAAAAGAGAACGCACAGAAAACCAGTAGGATGGTGCTCATCATTGAGAACAAACCACCACGGTTTAGCAGTTTAGACACATCAGGAATTAGTCCATCAATCGCTGTACCTTTCGCTTCAAACAGAGCGACATTGAAGCCGTCGACATAAGCTTGGAAACCTTGTTGTAGAGAGAAACCTTGTAGAACCATACCTAATACAATCGCAAGAGCAGACGCACCTAACATCAGTGGCAGAACAGGCTTTTTGGTGAGTGCGCCCCACAGAATCATCACTGGTGGGATGATCAAAAGGATATTGAAGTTGTATAGGCTATCCAGTCCCGCAAGAATTTGAGTGACCTTTTCTGGTTCACCTACGTTCGCGATATCTGCACTTTGTCCAGCAAAGAAGAAGACAACTGATGCAATCACAAACCCAGGCAGCGTTGTGTAAAGCATGTGCTGAATGTGTTCGTACAATGTGGTGCCTGAAACGACAGGCGCAAAGTTAGTTGAGTCTGAAAGAGGGGAGATCTTGTCGCCAAAATATGCGCCAGAAACAACAGCACCCGCGGCAGCTGCCAATGATACATCTAGACCGGCCGCAACGCCCATCAGTGCAACACCAACCGTGCCCGCAGATCCCCAAGAAGTACCAGTACATACAGAGACAACAGCAGTAACGAAAAAGGCAGCGATAAGTATGTATTCAGCGCTGATGACTTTAAGCCCCCAGTAAACCATATAAGGGATCGTGCCACTGATCATCCAGCTTGCGATAAGACCGCCCACCGAAACCAATATCAAGATAACAGGCATCGCTTTTGCAAGTTTCTCAACAATCGCGTTGATGATGTCATCCCAGTTGTAGCCCATCTTCCAAGCAATGCATGCGGTGAAAGTCGCAGAAATGAGTAGCAGAACTTCAATGCGAAGTCCTAAAACACCGTATCCAATAGCAAGTAGCGCAAACATAACGGCGATGGGCGCTAATGCTAATCCGAACGATGGTAGAGGCTTTGAGTTATTCATATTTGTTGTCCTCAGGTGAATGTAGGGTTTGTTCGGAATGGATAATAAGCGTGCTCTGAAATCGAAAGTGCGACTTCAATGCTGTTTTCATGTAAGCGGTTACATGAGGTGTATACATGAGATTTTGGTCACATTTCGTCTCATTTTAGTGCTTGATTGACTTAACCGTCTGCCTTTCAACCAGTGTCGCTTCGAATTTATGTTGCTTAGGAGGGGCGTATCCTGCGGCTTTAAGTTTTATGGCAAGGTTAGCCGCATAAGTCGACATCTCGTCGATAGGGTTGTGCATGGTGGTTAACCGAGGGTAAAGATAGCGAGCGAGCAAAACATCATCAAAGCCGATCACAGAAATATCGTTGGGAACCGAGATGCCTTGATCTTGCAAGCTCGTCATTAAGCCTGCAGCCATTACATCATTGAAGGTGACGGCGGCTGTGACCTCGGGGCATTGGTTTACTAAGATGTCACCCGCCGCTTCACCACCTGATTCACTAAAGTTTTGGTTGATGATCCAATTAGGCTGTATTTCGATATTGGCCGCTTTCATCGCTTCTTGGTAGCCCTGTAAACGGTCTGTTCGGTCTTGGATTGGAAGGTCGCTCGAGACATAGGCGATTTTTCGATGACCCAGCTCGATGAGGTGCTTTACTGATATTTGAGATCCGAGTTTATTATCTACCCATACAGAGCGATTTGATATTTGAGCAATCGTGCGGTTGAGTAAAACCATTGCAGGTAATTGAGCGGAGTAACGCAGTAACGTGGTGTCATCGAGCATCTTTGAATGAATGACCATTGCTTCACAACCTTGGCTGATAAGAAAGTCGAGGCCTTCTTTTTCTCGCTGAGCATTGTGTCCGCCACTTACCACGACCAATTGGTAACCATTGGTTCTAGCCACTTCTTCGACACTCTTCGCGACCAGAGCAAAAAATGGATCGGCAAGGTTGCCAGTCAGTAATCCAAGCGTATTGCTGCTTCTACTTGCCAAGGCTGTTGCGCGAGCATCTTTGTGGTAATTGAGCTCTTTTACTGCACGTTCTACGCGCTCTAGCGTGATAGGTTCAACGTAGCAGGTTCGGTTTAATACACGAGAAACCGTTGCTGTTGAAACCCCTGCAAGTGCTGCTACATCTTTTATTGTTGCCACGTTTAATTCTGCTAAGCATAGAAAGGCTGCGAGTGTAGCGAATCTCTAATATTTAATATGTTAATAAGGTCAAAGCTATTAACTCTTGATTGAGAATATTAGTCGAATACTGAAAATATCTAACGTACGTGCTTAGCTATTATCTTCGCCAGCGTCACAATCCCTTCTTTCCACTCTTTGCTCTCCTCAATGTTAGCGACAGTGAAGCGCAAGCAGTGTTTGTATTGGTCATTGGTCCCAAACACTGTACCGGGTAAAATCCCCAACTTATGCTTTAAGCAGTCTTGATAGACGGCATAGCTGTCGACCGACTCAGGCAGTGTTATCCAGTTGAGAAATGAGCCTTCCGGCTTTGATAGGTGGTAGTGTCCGACAAGGTGCGGGTAACTATCAAGAGCTTGAATTAACAAGCTTTGGAACTGTTTTTGATTGGTTTGATAGAGCCGTTTCATTTTGGATAAATGACTGCGATATTTACCGGTAGTGAGGAATTGACCCACCGCGGATTGCATGAGGTTTGAGCTGCCCATGTTGTCACATAAAAGGTACTTTTCGACCAAGGGCTGATAGCGCCCCGACAGTAACCAGCCGATTCGTAAGCGTGAGTCTAAGGTTTTAGACAATGAGTTGACGTAGATGACTCTATCTTGATCATCCAGTTCTTTGAGGCTCGCGATTGGTGTGTCGAATGCCAAGCTACCGAACACATCGTCTTCGATAATCGGTAAGGATCCGGTGATCTCCAGTAATGCTTTTCGATTCGCCAATGGCATCCGTGAACCGGTTGGATTGGTAAAGTTTGGCGTTAGCAGTAAGGTTTTCACTTCCCATTTGCCCAGCGCACTTTGTAGTGATGGGATATCAATACCGTGGCTAACGCTGCTGGGAATTTCAAGGGCTTGTAAGCCAAGCGACTCAAGTAAAAGTAGATTGCCGAAGTAACATGGCGACTCGACCGCCACGATGTCCCCCGGTTTGGTGAGCGCACGTAAAGCTAAACTGATCGCCTGTTGAGCTCCATGAGTAATCGCAATCTCTTTCGATCCCGCAGGCACACCAAGATCATGGGTGATCTTTAACAATTGCTTTACTAATTGCTCGTCTCCAGGAGGCAGTTGGTAATAACCGGGAAGCTGAGTTTGCAAACGACTGTGGCGACCGATCTCGGCGTACAAGCTACGAATCGCAGGGTTGTTGATATTGGGGTGTGCTGAGCCTGCCAATAGTTTTAGACGACCTTTTGGACGAGAGAGTACCGATTTGGTGACAGATAATAGATCAACTTTTTGAGGTTGGCTTGATGCATCCCAGCTAGTGGTGTTGGGTGCTTTCACGCGATAACCCGACTTGGGAACCGAGTACACCCAGCCCGTCGCTTCCAACTCTTGATAGGCGCGAATCACGGTGTTTTTGCTCACACCCAATTGTTCGCTTAATTGGCGGATCGAGGGAAGGCGATCGTCTGGGTGAAATAACCCTTTATCAATCTGAGCCTTAATATGTTGTTCGGTAGCGAGATATTTATTGCCGCTGACTTCTGCTTCCACGTTGTTCTCCCTCATAGCTCACACTCAATCTGTAACCATTTAAAGTGTTATATCTGTATCTTTATTAGTTATCTGTACCCAACTAAGGTAACAGCATTGATGAAGAGTTGACCAGAGGTTTGTAATGCTGATTAAAATGATTCCGTTTGTGTTTGTAATATTGTGGTCGTCAGGCTTTGTTGGCGCTCGTCTTGGCGTGGAATACGCAGAACCCGCAACATTACTTTCACTAAGGATGGTAGCCAACGTGGCGCTGTTCTTGGTTTTAATTGCAATCCTTAAGCGTCGTATCCCTCGTGGTCGAGCATTCTTCCACGCTGCTGTGGTCGGCATCTTGATTCATGGTTTCTACCTTGGTGGCACTTATCTGGCAATTGATATGGGTATGCCTGCCGGGTTGAGTTCTCTACTTGTTGGCTTACAACCGATTCTCACCGCATTAATTATGATCAGCTGTACTTCGCAGCGTTTTAATTTTGCACAGTGGTTGGGATTGGCGCTTGGTTTTGCGGGTATTAGTTTGGTGTTGATGGGCAATATTGAATGGCAGTCAGACGACCAAAAAGGCTTGGCAACGTTATTGTGTTTGGTTTCTTTGGTTGGTATTACCTGCGGGACTCTGTATCAGAAGCGCTTCTGTCAGGGCACTGATATGGTCGGCGGTGCGATGGTGCAATATTTGGCTTCTGCAGCGTTGTTTCTGCCGTTCGCAATGCGTTATGAAACTATGCAAGTGAACTGGACGGTAGAATTCACGTTGACTCTAATCTGGCTGGTGGTCGTTCTGTCTTGTGTTGCCATCCTATTGTTGCTTTACATGGTAGAGCACGGTGCATCTTCAAGTGTGGCTTCGGTCTTTTACTTGGTGCCACCGACGACAGCAATCCAAGCGTGGCTTATTTTCGGTGAGTCGTTCGACATCTATGGCGCGATGGGCTTTGCCTTGTCTGCTGCGGCGGTTTATTTGGTGGTGAGGAAGCCAGAATGGATTAAGGCTCGCAGGCGAACAGTGTTAGAGCGGTAGTGTGTATATCATAATTAACTCCACTTAACGTCAGTAACTAGAAACAAAAAAGAGCCTGAATATTCAGGCTCTTTCTGTATCAAATATTGGCTAGCGACTTTTGATTAGCGCTTCATCAAGCAAGCATATGCCGTAGTAAACGGTGCTTCTTGGTATTGCTTAAGGCCAGTTTCTTTGAATTTCATCATTAGAGGGTTGCGCTTGAGGCTCTCTTTGATGTCAGCAGGTGATACAACGGTTACGTCTAGGCCGTCGATCAGTTGAATTGCTGCTTCTAGTTTGAAACCAAAGCCACCGCCAGCAAATTTGCCTTTAGTTTGGCGTTGACGAATTACAACTTTATCTACTTGGTAATCTTCCATTAACTTTGCAAAAGAGAATTGAAAGTCTTTCATATTCTGTGTGTCGTTTGCGTCGCTAATTGAAACTTTAGAAACTCGGCAATCAGGAATGTTAAATACACCATCTGATAGAGAAAGAAGACAGATGACTGCATCGTTACCTTTGATTTCAACACCACAAATTTTCATGTTCTTACCTACTTATTTTAGAGCCCTACATTATGGTGTTATTTCTCACACTTCTCCAGTATTTGCGCGTACTCAGCGGCAAATAAGTCTAAATCAGAGCATACTTTAATGTTTGAGAGTTAACCTCTGGTTGAATAATCACCACGAAAATTAACGATATCGTTTGCTATGAGATAGGGCTCACAAATCCTTAGTGAGATTGCATATGTGTGCTGTATATTGCGCGCGCATCCCTATTTGAAGTGTGGTTATTAATCCCAATGAATATCAATAATCTTTCGATTAAGAGTAAAATCGCGATCCCGCTGTTGGTGATTGTGATTGTTTTTTCTACCGTTACTGTACTCAACGTTATCAGATCAAATGCTCAAGCTGCGATTAATAACGAGCTCAATAATGTGGTTCAGCCTGTGTTAGATAACCTAGAAGATGGCTACCGAGATATCTACCAAATTATCGCTTCGGCACAAGGTTTGTTGCTTGCTAAAGACCAAGCGGCGATTGAGTACCAAAAGTTTGAATTTAAAGACAACGCTTACAAAGCGGTTCCTCGTTTTCAAAGTGTCGAAACCTTGTATCAAGCGGGCGTGTTGGATCCATCTTCACGTGGTGAGTTATCAAAGCTTGTGAACGCGATGAGTAACTGGGTGGCGCTGCATGAGCCAATGTTTGCAGACCCTGCGAACGCGCATCAATACAATATTGATTACTCACCTGCATTAGATGCCGAGTTTGCGACTATTCGTAAGCAACTGCGTGATATCAGAACCTTGATTGAACTGAAGCAGAAAGAGCTTCGCCAGCAAGCCGATGACTCTATTGAATCAAGTAAGTTGATCATCGAAGTCGGTATGGCCGTTGCTGTATTCGCTGCAATCTTCGCGATGTGGTTGTCGAACCGTTTCATTATTCAACCCATTCAGAACGTTGAGAAAGCGATGAATGAAATCGCTTCGGGTGACGGTAATCTGTCTCAACGAATGAAGGTCGAAGGTAATGATGAGATTGCTCGTTTAAGCTCTGCTTTCAATCAGTTTGTTGGCAAGATCCACGTCACGGTCGAACAAGTTATTTTCACATCGAATGCGGTACGCGCTGAGATGGAAAACATCAAATCGTTAACCCAGAGTGTTGCTGAGTTCTCTTCAAATCAGCAGCGAGAAAGTGAAGTAGTCGCGGCGGCGGTTCATGAGATGCAAGCAACCAGTGAAGTGGTCAGTGGCAATGCATTAGATGCAGCAACCGCAAGTAACGTGGCGAACCATGAAGTGGAATCGGCAGATACCACGCTTGGCTTGACCGTGACTTCGATTGAACGCCTTGCGCAAGATATTGAGAACGCGGGTGGTGTAGTTCAAGAACTGGACACAGATGTGAAGAACATCGCCTCAATCCTTGGTGTGATCAAAGGTATTGCAGAACAAACTAACCTATTGGCATTAAATGCTGCGATTGAAGCAGCACGTGCCGGTGAACAAGGTCGTGGCTTTGCGGTTGTAGCTGATGAAGTTCGTGCGCTTGCAAGTAAAACTCAAGACAGCACTGGCGAAATTCAATCAATGATTGAACGCTTAGAAGTTGGTGCGAAACACGCGGTTGGTGTAATGACTGAAAGCAAAGTGAGTGGCGAGAAAACCATTGTTCAGGCAGGAACAGCGGCATCTTCATTGAGTGAGATTCGCAACTCAATCGGAAAGATGAACGACATGAACACACAAATCGCAACGGCGGCTTCGCAACAGTCTCAAGTGTCTGAAGAAGTGAATAAGAATGTTCAACGCATCGCTGAAAGCACAATGCAAATGGTTGAAATGGCGAGCAGCGCAGAAAATGCATGTATGGCATTGGCAGAACAGTGTGAGGCGCTAGATAGCCTAGTGTCTCAGTTTGAAGTTTAATTTTCAAAGTAGACAGACGAATATGAGCTGATACTGGTTGTTCGTTTGAATTCCATTAATCAGCGCTGAAGGTCAAAAAAGCCCATGCTCAATGAGTACGGGCTTTCTTTTAGATACTAGGTCGGTTTTGAGACCTAATTAATCGTTCGGTATTAGCTGCTGCGACCGTCTTTGTATGTGTAACGGTAGTCAACTTTTACGTTCGCTTGGTAATGAACATCGCCGCTCATGTTAGTGATTTTTTTCACTTCCATGTTCGCGTCATCAATCTTGAACGAATCGTATTTGGTTGTTTGTTGGAACTGTGGCAGTTCTCTTGAAAGCTCAAAAGGTGTTTTTGCGCTTAACTCATCCATAAGGTTAGTTCCTGCATCGTATGCTTCCGCTTCAGTAACAAATGTATCAGATTTTAGCGTTGTTTCTTGAATCGTTGTTTTGGTTGCTGCGAACGCTGTGGTGCTGAGTACAAGAGTTGATGCAAGTATGATTAATTTTTTCATAGGAGTACCTTACTGTGTTGAAGTACCTGTGTTCCGGTACAGAACCAACATATCAATGAAGTGGTAGGAGGAGTGTCAGGGGGAAATACGATTTTGTTAGTGTTCGGTAAGGAGTTTTGAGAAATGTCAGGTATCGGTTGGCGTTATTTTAATCAGTTGTGGCTGGCGAAGATTTATGCGCAAAGCATATCAAGCAAGGTGACACTGATATCTATCTTCAATACACTGTATGGGTAACCAAAATTCAGCATAAGGTAAAGGCATGGCCAATTGGGAAGGGGTAATTGAGTTTGTTGCAGTGGCAGAGCGTGAAAGCTTTACTGGTGCGGCGCAGAAACTCGCTACGTCGGTGGCTCAAATCAGTCGTAGGGTCGCAAACCTCGAAGAACGACTCGCAGTGAAACTGCTCAATCGAACGACCCGAAAGGTGTCTCTAACAGAGGCTGGGCAACTCTATTATCAGCAGTGTAAGTTGCTGGTCGAGGGCTTAGAAATTGCTGAGCTTGCGGTCACGCAGATGCAATCCACACCAAAAGGCTTACTGAAAGTCACCGCGCCTGTGACTTATGGTGAGCGCCAACTTGCTCCGATACTTCATCAATTCTTAAATCTTCACCCACAAGTAGAACTTGAGTTGATGCTGACTAATCAAAAGCTCGACCTAATCGACTCGGGTGTTGATGTAGCGATTCGTCTTGGTCGCTTAGAAGACTCAAGTCTTGTGGCGAAGAAGCTCTCTCAACGCCAACTCTATGTATGTGCCAGCCCTGAATATATTGAACGTTATGGGGAACCGCATACATTATCTGAATTAAATAATCATCAATGCTTAGTTGGTGGATTTGAACACTGGCGCTTTAAAGAAAATGGTCGCCCTCGTTCGGTTCGTGTTAACGGACGCATTAAGTGCAACAGTGGTTTAGCGTTATTAGATGCTGCGAAGCAGAGCATTGGCTTGGTGCAGTTACCTGAATACTACGTGAGTGAAGATCTAGACTCTGGAGAGTTAGTCGAAGTGCTTTCCGATTACCGAGACGACAAAGAAGGGATCTGGGCGTTGTACCCTCAGAACCGTAATCTATCTTCAAAGGTTCGCCTGCTGGTGGATTTCCTGTCTGAGCAATTGGATTAGTTTATGATCTAAAGCCACCAACGATAAAGTAAACGGGCTTCAGAATAGATATTCTGAAGCCCGTTTACTTTTAATGATGATAGCTTTGAACGTTGAGTAGCGTTCACTTACTCGACATTAGACAGTGAAGCGATCCACTAAATGATACAGCTCATTTGCACGACTGTTGAGGTTTTGGCTACCGGTGCGGTTTTGATTTGCTAGTGCCGCCGATTGTGAGCTTTGGTCTGAAATCACTACAATGCGTTGAGATATCTCTTGGCCGACAATATTCTGCTGTTCTGTTGCCGTAGCAATAAGCGAGTTCATGTCCATGATGGTATCTATCGATTCTTGGATCTTCGCCAGTGCAGCGGCGGCAGCGTTTGCTTCTTCCACGGTTTGAGCACTGCGATTTTGGCTTGAGTCCATCGCTTTTACAGCGGCGTCTGAAGCGGCTTTTAGTTGCTCAATCATCTTATGAATATCGCCCGTGCTCTCTTGAGTTCGGCTTGCCAGTTTACGTACCTCATCAGCTACCACTGCAAAACCACGACCTTGTTCACCTGCACGCGCAGCTTCAATCGCGGCATTCAATGCAAGTAGGTTAGTTTGCTCGGCAATATCTTGGATAACTGCCAGTGAAGAGGAGATGTTCTGCACATCGCCTTCTAATCGTGATACTACGGTGTTGGCTTCTGAAACTTCGCTCGCTAGGCCTGCAACCGAATCTGCAGCTGCGTTTACGATCTGTTGTGCTTCTTTGGCATTGCCCTCTGCAAGTTTAGCGGAATCAGCGGCTTGGCTTGCGTTGCTAGAGATTTCTTGCGCCGTTGTGGTCATCTCAGTCATCGCCGTTGCAACTTGTTCTGTCTCTTCACGTTGGCCTGTAGCAATTTCGTCGACCTGAGCGGCGCGAGAAGACATGCTAGATGTCTCGGCTACGACTTGCTGACCGACATCACTGACGCTGCGAATGATGGTTTGCAGGCTGGCAACAAAGGCATTGAAGTTTTCACTGAGCTTAGTGAACTCGGGCGCTTTGAAGGTTTCCATTCGGGCGGTTAAGTCGGCTTCACCACTTGCGAATGCGCTGATTGAACGGTCAAACTGCTCAAGTGGCTTCATAATGGTGCGGTTCACAGCAACAGCAAACGCTGCGACAACAAAGGCAATCAATCCGCAGAAAATAGCGATGGCAGTCAGTGAGCTTTGCAGCGCAGCGTTCGAGCTCTTTTTCATTTCTGCAATGACAGCATCAATGTCGTCAGTATAAAAACCGGTACCAAGCATCAAATCCCATTGTGGGATGAATATTGAATAGCTGAGTTTTGGTAGGGCTTCAGATTGACCAAGTTTAGGAAAGTAGTAGGTGGTGAATTCGCCAAGCTTTGAGTTCTTGATGAGGTCACGAATCAGGTAATTGCCTTTTTTGTCTTGCAGGTCGTAGTAGTTTTTCCCAATGCCATCCGTATTTTGTCCGACTACCACTCTCACACCTTTAGAGTCGTAACCAAAGATGTAACCAGATTCGCCATACTCGAGTGTTCTTAAGGTTGGCAAGGCCTCTTCTAATGTTGCACCTCTTTCCAAGAACGGGCTGATAGAAGATTGAGCCATTTGCAGATACGCTTTGAGTTCCTTTTCTTTCATCGCCATCATATTGCTACGCGTCGATTCTACTTGTTGTGCGGTTAGCTCAGTGCTCTTCATATACGTCACACTCATCATCCCGATTGCCATCAGTAGCAGTGGAATGAAAGAGAGGATATAAAGGCGGTTTTTGATGGTTAGGGTCATGTCACGCTTCCTGTGTGATTGTCTCATGCAATTTTCAACACATTATTAATGTGGTTTCAAAATGTAAATGGGCTTGTTGTTTAATTGTTACCCTAGAGTGTTTTTGTTTTATAAATATGATGACGGTTAAGTTTTTAAGGTGAGAAGCCTTGCAATTAGAGGCTTAAGAGCGAAAAAGTGAGTTTGTATCGATGCTTTTGAAATCGACGCTGCTTTGTTAGAATGCGACGCTTTGTAGCACCCTGCTATGTCTATTCGTTAAGTGAGAAAGATTCATGAACAAAAGCCATGTGACTATTGGTTTAACTAACCCAAAGAGCCCGACAAACGTTGGTGCTGTTATGCGCGCGGCTGGTTGTTACCAAGTCGACGAAGTTAGATACACAGGGCAACGCTACGAAAAAGCCGCGAAATTTCACACCGATACCAAGAGTGCTGCGCGTACCATCCCGTTGACCGGTGTTGAGTCGTTTTTAGACAATCTTGATCCAGAAACTAAGATCGTTTGTGTGGAACTCGCTGAAGGTGCAACACCACTGCCGCGTTTTAAACACCCAGAAAATGCCATTTATATCTTTGGCCCTGAAGACGGCTCTATTTCTCAAGATGTTGCCGATAGAGCAGATCACGTTGTGTACGTTCCAACAGTTGGCTGCATGAACTTAGCCGCAACAGTGAATGTGCTACTTTACGATCGTCTTGCTAAATCTGATGAAATGGATGAGAGCAACGAGCTGATTAAGAAAAGTCGTGATAACCGTAATCACCTGCTAATCAAAGAAAAGTAAATCTCTACTTCTAGTGTTATCTATCCCGTACGCAATCGGATATTATCTTGAGTTCATTACCAGATAATTGAAGGGTTAGATAACACTATGGAAGACAAGCAATTACTTGCCGCACTACAACAACACCCTGTCCTCGATCTCTATCAGTTATTCCAAGAAGTTGGTCAAAATCGCTCTCTGTACGTATTGTTAGAGAGGCTATCTTCCCTTAAAGAACATCATCAATTGAGCACTCGTCTCAGCCCTTTCAAGCCTCACATCGAAGGGTTACTGGCTCAATTCGATAGCACCACACCTGACAGTGAAATCCTCAAGGCAGTTGCTCTTCAGTCAGAGATTCATCAACGAGGCCACAGCATGAGCCGTTACATCATGACATCAGATAATCATCGTCATTTTTCTCCAAGTGCAGACTTAGTCTTGTTTGGTGACTCGATCACTGAATGGGCTCCGTGGGCGGATATTTTCCGTGATGTTTCTATGGTCAATCGCGGCTTAGCGGGGGATACCACAACCGGCATGTTACGCCGCATTGATACCACGTTAAACGTGAAGCCAAAGCTGGTGTGTTTTATGGCAGGGATAAACGATTTAGCGCAAGGTTACGATGTCGAGCATATCTACCAGAACTACGTTGATATGCTTAAGGTGTGGCAAGAAAACGATATTCGAATATTGGTGCAATCAACGCTTTATGTAGGGTCTAAACTGCAAAGCTTGAACCCTCAGGTTTCAGAATTAAACCAAAGACTAGAAGCTTATTGCAGACAGCATGATATCGAGTTTTTGGATGTGAACCGTGTTCTAGCACCTAATCAATTACTATCAAATGGATATAGTTGTGACGATCTGCATTTGAATGCCAAGGCTTATCAAGCTTGGGCTGAGGTTCTTCAACCTGCGATAGCTGAGTTACTAAAATAAACCCATGTAGATAGCTAAGTTGATAGATAGACAGTTTAGTTAATACAACAGAATCCAAGCCCTAAACCTGTTCGGTGAACCAAAGGACATCAATTTGAACCTGAGACAACTGGAAGTCTTTTACGCCATTATGCAGACCGGAACCGTATCTGGAGCTGCACGCAGCTTGCATGTGTCCCAGCCTAATGTGACGCGTATTTTGGCGCACACTGAGCAGCAGTTGGGGTTTGGCTTGTTCGAGCGTGTCAAAGGGCGATTGGTGCCAACGGTTGAAGCGAAAACCTTGTTACCGGAAGCGGAGAAGGTCTACCAACAACTGGGTCAATTTCGTTCTTTGACTAACAAAGTGAAGCAAGGCCATCAGCATTTGCGTATTGGCGCACCGCCGATTTTAGCGACCAAATTGCTGACTCCGGTAATAGCCCAAATGTCTCGTGAACAAGAGCTCTCTTTTGAGTTGTTGACTGCTAACCGTGATGAACTTTGTGCTGGGCTATTAAAGCATGAGCTCGATATTGCTATCGCATTTGGAGATGAAGCACCGCCAGCTATATTGTCTGAAGCCTTACTGGCCGAATCACTTAAGGCTCTGGTTCCATCCCACACTGTTGAACAGTTACCGACTGAATTAACCCTTGATGACCTGATCAATTATCCCTTACCAATCATCGGGCTTGATAGCCGCGATCCATTAGGCCTCCTATTACATCAAAGCCTTATTGCGCGAGATGAGCATTATCACCATCCGATATCGGTACGTGGATACAGCGCGGCGGCGGAACTGGTCAAGCACCAAGCGGGGTTTGCGATTGTGGATCCGTGGACGGCAGAGCAATATCAAAATGACGATGCAGTCTGTGTGTTGCCACTTCAACCAGACATCCAATTTTCGGTCTCGATGCTTTGCGCAGAGCACACCCCTCAGTCGATTTCCGTTAAGCAATTGATCGCTTCATTGAAGAGCCATACTCAGCCTATAACTTAAGGTTATAGGCACTCGATAAATAGGTATTCGGCAGCCTTTAACTTCTTAATTAAAGTAATTCCATACAAGGACTTATTAATTAGGAATGCTCATGTCTATCGCTCAACCTTACCTTCTTTTTCTTGGGGATGTTACTGACCCATTGGCCGCAAAAACCGCTCGTGGTATTCACCAATGGCGACCAGAAATCTGCCTCGGCCAATTACGTTTAACAGAAGAGACCGTTTCTCTTGGTTTGATGGATCTGACCTTGCAACAGGCACAAGCTCAAGGTGCGAAAACGTTAGTGATTGGCACTGCAAACCCGGGCGGCGTTATTCCTGACTCATGGCAACCTACGATATTAGCCGCTGCAGAAATGGGATTTGAGATTGCATCCGGCATGCACCAGCGCTTGAGTGAATTCTCACCGCTTGCTGACATGCAACAGCGAGGATTGACTAAGCTTCATGATGTACGCCATTTTGATGGTGTCCTAAACGTTGGTAATGGCAAGCCTCGTCAAGGTAAACGCCTTCTCACAGTCGGTACCGATTGCTCTGTAGGCAAGATGTTTTCGGCGTTAGCGATTGAAAAGTCGCTTAAAGATGCGGGAATATCTGCTCAGTTTAAAGCAACAGGGCAGACAGGTATCTTGATTGAAGGCAGCGGTATTTCGATTGATGCTGTGGTGGCGGATTTCATTTCGGGCGCGGTTGAAGCCATCAGCCCAGATTTTACCGACCACGAGTGGGACATCATTGAAGGCCAAGGTTCTTTGTTCAATCCGTCTTTTGCTGGCGTGAGTTTGGGTTTGTTGCATGGCGCGCAAGCTGATGCTTTAGTGCTGTGTCATGAAGTAGGGCGACCACATATTCGCAATCTACCGCATGCCAAATTGCCAGCAATAGAACAGACGATTGACGCTAATTTGCAAGCCGCGCGACTGACAAATCCAGATGTGAAGCTGGTGGGTATTTGCCTGAACACATCGGCGATTAGCATTGAAGAGGCTGAGACATTGTGCCAAGAATGGACCACACTTTATCAAGTACCAGTGACGGATCCGGTGCGATTTGGTGTACAACATATTACTGATCATTTGCGATATTCACTTTAACGATTTCATCATTTCTACGTTTCCATTTGTTAAAGCGAACATCAACCGAGTGAAATTATGAAGATTACAGCAGAACCAGTTACTATCGCGATGCAAACGCCTTTTCGCATATCTCGAGGCAGCCGAACAGAGTGTCATGTTGTTCGCGTTTACATTGAACATAATGGTAAACAAGCTCAAGGCGAGTGTACGCCTTACCCGCGTTATGGTGAGTCATCCGAGTCTGTGTTGGCGCAAATCCAACAAGCTTCGAGCTCTCTTGAAATGGCCTTTGAGCGTGGTATGACCGATCCTGAAGAATTACGAGATCATCTTCAGTCTTCATTGACCGGAGGAGCTGCGCGTAATGCTATCGATTGTGCGCTTTGGGATTATCAAGCGCAGCAGAACGACCAGATCTTTCCGAATAGCTTGTTCGAGTTACCTAAGCAGATTGTTACCGCTATGACAGTCTCGATTGGCACACCAGAGGCGATGGCAATACAAGCTCGAGATTATGTGGCGAACGGTGCGAAACTTCTAAAAGTGAAGCTTGATGGTGAGCAAGTAGTAGAGCGTGTACGCGCTGTCCGAGAAGCGGCTCCTGGGGTTAAAATTGTACTGGATGCCAATGAAGCATGGACTGGGCTGAACCTTGAAGAGCTGTTCAATCAGCTGACTGAGTTTGATATCGCGATGATCGAGCAACCTTTACCACAACAGCATGATGCCTCACTGGCACACATCAAGCATCCAATTCCACTGTGTGCTGATGAAAGCTGCCATACCAGTTCCCAACTGTCTTCGTTGTTGGGCAAGTATGAAATGGTCAACATCAAGCTTGATAAAACCGGTGGTTTGACAGAAGCATTAGCACTTGCCGAAGAAGCGCAAAGGCTCGGATTTACTCTGATGTCGGGCTGTATGCTTGGTACCTCACTGGCCATGCGTGCAGCTCTGCCGATCGCAGTGCAATCTGAAATCGTCGACCTAGATGGACCTGTATTACTTGGTCAAGACGTGTCGCCAGCACTGACTTATCAAGATGGGATGATCATTCTTTAACTCGTTGAGTTTCAACCAGTAGTTTTACATGACATCAATGAAATCGCGTGAGTGAAAGCTTGTGCGATTTTTGTTGGTATTAATAAACCTTAACTGATTAATATTATGAAAGTTATATTAAGTGTTCTTGTACTGCAGTTCATGTTGATCCGAGGTCATCATGAACTCAATGAATTTTCTCGTTTTTAAAGGCGTATAACGAGCGTATGGATACATCATAATGAATGGACGTGTTGTTCCTGAATACTCTTGTAATACTTCGACTAGCTCTCCCTTTTGTAGCTCTTGCTCAACCGTGAAGCGATAGACCTGCATGAGCCCTGCACCACTTTTAACCAATGTCAGCGTGGCTAAGAAATCTTCCTGACACAGTAAACGTCCCTTCGTTTCTACTTTGATGAGATCGCCTTTAGAAAGAAATGTCCATGGTACTTTTCGACCACTGCTAGGCAATATGTACTGTATACATTCATGCTCCTGAAGATCAGCAACAACACTTGGTGCGGGGTGATTTTTTAAGTATGACGGCGCAGCAACAATGATGAGCTCTGCATCCTCAAGGCGTCGTGCAATCAAACCGGAATCATGCAACTCACTCCCTCTAATGGCTACGTCATAATTATCCTCCGAAAAATCAATGTTTTGATTACTGACCTCTATGTTGATTTTCAACTGTGGGTAAAGGTCACAAAACTGATTTATCCGTGGTAGTAAGCGGTAATGTGCATACAGAGTAGGGACACTAATGCTAAGTACTCCCACCGGTTCTTGAGTTTCTCCCGATATTTTTTCTTCTGCTTCAATTAATTGATTCAAGGCATTTCGACAATCCACGTAATAACGTTGACCTGTATCTGTCGTTCTCATATTGCGAGTTGTTCTAATGAACAGTCGAGTTTGTAATCTCTTTTCGAGTCGAGCAATAGAACGGCTGACTGCTGCAGGTGTCACACCAGCAGCATTAGCAGCGGCCGTAAAGCTGCCAGTTTCCACGGTAAGGCAAAAAAGCTCGATGCTGCTCATTTGTACATTGTCAAAATATCGTTGCATAACGCCCTCATAGATTGATTACATTGTGTATCAACTGTAATGACTTAAAGCTCATTTTTCAATTTTAAGTAACAGGTTATCTTAACCTCCATCATCAAGATGCCGAGTTAGAACCAGAATCTAGACAAGATATGGACTCTACATTGGCAACCAAATAATGAGGACGAATTCAAAATGCCATACGTCAATATTAAAGTGACACGAGAAGGTGTGACTGCTGAACAAAAGAAACGTCTGATTGAAGGAACAACTGATCTGCTCTATCAAGTGCTCGATAAACCAAAATCAACGGTATTTGTCGTGATTGACGAAGTGGAAACCGATAATTGGGGTGTTGGCGGGGAGACAGTAACAACACTTCGAAACAAACAGGAATCTGTCAAAGAATAGATTTTAAACTTTCTATTTAACCATTTGCTATTTCTATACCTAAGTAACATTAGTGATCGATAAATCGTCGATCACCTTAAACCATATACTGGAGAAAATCGTATGAAAGCTGCTGTTATTCATAATTTTGGTGGACCTGAAGAAATTAAATTTGAAGAGGTTCCAACACCTCAACCAGGTCCTGGAGAAGTGTTGATAAAAACACAGGCGATTGGTACAAATCGACTTGATCATTATGTTCGTTTAGGACAGATTTCACCGGATTTAACATTCCCTCATGTTCTGGGCTCTGATGCTGTCGGCCAGGTGGTTGAACTTGGAGAGGACGTTACTGGATTTGATATCGGTGATCGTGTTATTTCGATGCCTGGTTATCCACTTGATCCAGCAGAATCGCATGTCCGTCCGGTTACTGTAGCCAACAGTTATGCGATTCCGGGTGCTCATCGTCAGGGAACCTACTCAGAATATATTGTTGTACCAGCACAGTGGTTGCTAATTGATAATACTGGATTACCTGTTGAGCAGATAGCCGCATTACCAGTGCCTCTGTTAATCGCCATTCGTTCTATTGAAATTGTTGGTGAAGTTAAAGCAGGTGATACCGTCTTAGTACATGCGGGCGCTTCAAGTACAGGGATGATGAGCATTCAAATTGCAAAAGCACTTGGTGCTCGTGTCGTTACTACGGTACAAAATGAAGACTCAGCTAACATTGCTAAAGATTGTGGCGCTGATTTTGTTATCAATTCTTCTGAGCAAGATTTTGTTGCTGCTATCAATGAATGGACTGCAGGCAAAGGTGTGGACGTTGCTATTGATAATTTAGGAGGTGATATTCTTCAACAAACGATTAATGTCGTACGCCCTCAGGGCATTATCGTCACAATGGGCTTCATGGCTGGTACTGAAGCGACAATAGATGTTCGTAATTTCTTCTTTACTCAAAAGCAGTTACGAGGAACATTAGTTGGAGATATTGAAGATTTTTCACGATGGCTTCCAGCAATCAAAAAAGGGCAAATCAAACCATTGATTGATAGTACATTACCGTTATCTTTGGCAGCGAAAGCTCATGAACGAATGGCAAGCAATCAAGCGCTTGGAGCGATTGTACTTATTCCTTAATGTCATCATTGTTAGGGGGAAGGTAATCAAATATGTCATTGTCAGTTACCTTAATAACTAGAACTTGCTTCCTTATAGCTGTTAGGTGCAGATAAAGTACTTAAGACCATTAAAGTCGTTCTTTGGAACAACGGCGTTAATGGTCATACAAACTTCGTGGAAAATATTTTAGTCACTCAGATCCAAAGGTTAATTTTGAAGTTGTTCCCTATGTTTTAGTCTCTTCACAACGTCATACACAATTCTCTAGTTAAACGAGTTTAAGTCTATGTCATAACGTTCCAATACTTCTTGAAACTGAAGTTTTTTTTGACCGGCGGCCACAGCCATAACTTTGGCTGTTACATCCGAAATCTCGCCTTTCGTGATTCCAGTTTTTTTTGCCTGCTTTAAGTAATAGTTTGTACATGGCAGACAATTCATCCCCATGGCAGCGGCTAAACCGACTAGAAGTTCAGTCTTAGAGTCTAAGTATTCATTATCATGAGTTGAACGATAAAATGCGCCATAGGGCTCTTGGTGCTTTCCTAGCATAAAAACCATCCATTATTTATGGGTATGTTAAGTAAGTTAAACTAGTGGAGATTTTATAGCAAGGAAGAAGTAAATGGTCTTGATCTAACTTGATTTGGGCAGAAGTATGGTAAGTCCCGTTTTGCGAGTGAACTGTCCAATACGGTCAATCTCTATGATAAATGCTCAGACTTTATTGGAAGTGCTCAAACTAAAATGCCCTCCGACAGGGATTGATAAAGTAATCACGTTTCTGTCGGTGCGGTCACTTTCTATTATCGCAAAACAGACAGCTCAAGCTTTATAAAATAATTGTTATGATATCTTATGTGAAATGTTAATGATTGCTCTTCATTTAATAGTTTCACTAAAGCTATTCGATGCAAGCCTAAGTAAGGCTCATGCCATAACTAATTGAATCATTAGCAGTTCCTGTTGACGATTTGATGAGAAGAAGGTGGGGCGAGTGAGCAGTCGTGTCTCAAAAGTGATAGATAACAAGGACAGTTTTGAACGTCCATTTCCGATCAAGATTCCGCGTCGTAAGTGGTTTGGCTGGAAGGGCATAGAGCTGCGTTTAGTGTTGGCGTTAGCCATGCTATCGATGACCACCATCTTTCTCTCGGTAGTCTCCAGTTTCACCTTTGATAACCTAAATCAACGCCTTGTTGAGCTAAAAGAGAGTGAAATCCCCGCTTTAGATAACGCTGCACGCCTCAATGACATGGTGCGTGTGATTATCACAACCTCATCGCAACTCAGTGATGCGGAATCGAATTTAGAACGCAAACAAGCGATGCTTAAAATTGAAGACGCCATTTCCGTCATGAATAGCGTAATGGTTCAATTCCCCGATTATCACTCCTATTTTAAAGATCTTATTGCTCAAGTTAACAATAGTCTGAGTTTGTTGTATCAAAGTGAAATTGAGTCAGAACAACTCAATCAAGAACTTCGTAATTTACTTGAAGGCTTTTATCCTCTATTGCAACAAGCCAGTGACTCACTCGATAGTTTGCCTGACCCAGCCAAAGATCAAATCCAATATACCCAGTTAAAATCCCTGTTGTATTACCAATTAGGCTTAGTCGAAAAACTGTATAACGACTCAAGCTTTAATGAGTTGGATTACACCAGTCTAAGATTAGAGCAGGTTGGAGAAGAGTGGTGGCAGCTTTGGGTAAGTGGCGATCTCAGAAGTACCTTTCCTGAATTAGATCATCAACTCACGGTGATTTATAACCTCGCCTCAAGTGATAGCAGCTTGTATAGGATGAAAAACAAAGCGCTCGATCATCTCTATCAAGAGCAATATTTCCTGCAAAATAGCCGTGAGCATTTGAATCAGTTAACGGTGCAAATCGAACGTAACACCAGCCAAGTGAATCGCAATATTGATCAGTCGATTCAGCAGGCGCAGCACTCTTTGCAATCGAACCAACGTTTATCACTTTTCTTTTCCTTGTTCAGTGTTTTAGCTGCCGCTGCGATTTCATGGTTCTACGTGCGTAAGAGCATTTTGGAAAGACTTTTACAGCTTAAAGATAACATGTTTGCGATTTCTACCGGCCATTTAGATACCGAAGTGTCCATTCGTGGCAAAGACGAAGTGACGCAAATGGCTAAGTACCTAAAGGTATTTCAAACTACAGCCAAAGTCGTCAAGCAAACCAACCGTAAATTGGAGGCTGAGGTGGAAGAACGCACCTTGGCCGAGGCCAAGCTGCGTGTTACTCAGGATGAGCTCATTCAAGCTGGAAAACTGGCCGCGTTGGGGCAGTTAAGTGTCGGCATTACTCACGAGATCAATCAACCTCTGACCGCAGTAAATAGTCACGTTCGAAGTGCTCAATTATGGTTAGGTAAGCAAAGACCAGACAGAGCAGAAGATAACCTGAAAAAGATCGAGATCTTATTAGACAAAGTGGCTGCGATTACACGCCACTTGAAAGCCTTCTCACGCAAGAGTGACGGCAAAATTGATAACGTCGAGGTGGATAAGGTGATTGGCGATGCGATCGACCTCTTTGAAACTCGGCAGAGTAGGGTGTCAATTCAGTATTCCCTACAAAGCGATCAAATGGTACGAGCCAACAGCATTCGCTTAGAGCAGGTGCTGGTGAATTTAATCAGCAATGCGTTGGATGCCGTTGAACACAGGGAGCGGCCCCTGCTCAGCATCTCCACTCAAGAGTATCCGAACACTATTCAAATTGCAGTTAAGGACAATGGATTAGGAATACCCGAAGAGGACATTCCTTATCTGTTTGATCCGTTTTATACCCGTAAGACAACAGGCAAAGGGCTCGGTCTCGGTTTGTCTATCGCATACAACATAATCAAAGACTTTGGCGGCTCGATTCACGTGGAATCGGTTGAACACCAATGCACCACTTTTATTGTCACTCTACCAAAAGGCACAGGCTCATGACTGCAGAAAAACACATAGTTCTTATCGACGATGAAACCGACGTCGTTGAAGCCGTGAGCGAAATGTTGGAACTCGAGGGTTTTCATGTCACTAGCTTTACCGACCCTAACCTTGGCCTAAAGTCGCTGAAAGCGAACAGTCAGGCGGTGGTATTGTGTGATGTGCGAATGCCACAAGTCGACGGGCTTACGTTGTTGAGCTCAATCCAACATCGCGCAGCCAATGTTCCGGTATTACTGATGAGCGGGCATGGTGATATTCCGATGGCGATAGAGGCGATGAAGTTGGGTGCGTTCGACTTTCTGGAGAAACCCCTCAATGCCAGTGAGTTGGTAGAAAAGCTCGACTTGGCGTTGGCACAGTGTCAGCACAACAGCCCTGCAACGTTAGACGACGATCAGGACTCAGATCTTCCGATTGAGTCTGTGGTTATTGGCCAATCGAAAGCGATGGATACCATACGTAAGCAAGTGCTTGCCTTAGCACATACTGGCGTCGACACCATTATCAACGGAGAAACGGGAACGGGCAAAGAGGTAATAGCTCGAGCTCTGCATCAATTCAGCCGTCGTAAAGCCAAACCGTTTGTCGCGATAAACTGTGGCGGCATGACAGAAAGCATTATCGAAAGTGAGTTGTTTGGTCATGAAGCGGGCTCGTTTACCAGTGCCAATAAGAAACGTATCGGCAAAATAGAACAAGCCAATGGCGGCACTCTGTTTCTTGATGAAATAGAAAGTATGCCAATTGCGGTGCAAATTAAACTGCTGCGCGTGATTCAAGAACGAATGATTGAGCGTGTAGGCGGTAATGAGTTGATACCCGTCGACATCGTTGTGGTCGCGGCCAGTAAAGCCGATCTCGCGAGCCTGAGTGAATCAGGTGAGTTCAGAGCTGATCTCTTCTATCGCCTCAATATTGCTAGCTTAAACCTTCCCGCATTGCGTCAACGCAAAGAAGACATTCAGGTGTTGTTCCGCCACTTTGTGATACAAGCGAGCCACAAGTACAAGACGCGTCCATCGACGATTTATCCCGAACAGATACAGCAGCTTTGCCGACATGAATGGCCAGGAAACGTGCGTGAGTTACGTAATGTCGCCGACCGATTTGTACTTGGCATTGTCGGTGATGGCTTCGATCTGCAATCGCCAATTTGTGAATCGACTGGGGAAGATTTCGCCTTTGAAAAGCAGATGGAGCAGTACGAGAGAAATGTATTAACCGAAGCCTTGATAGAGAGCGCGGGCAATATCAATGAGGTCTCGAATAAGCTGAATCTACCCCGAAAAACGCTTTATCGAAAAATGAAGAAACATCAGTTGGATAAAGAGAGCTTTAAAGCCTAACTCATTAACTTGGTTCTTGAGGAGCAAACCTAAACCAAAAGACAAAGCGGAAGAAAAAGCACAAGACAACAATGACCCATTTATCATTTAGTCGAATGATTAACTGTTTCAAGTAATTGTAATAAAAGAGTTTTAACATTTGGCACAAAGCGTGCAATCCCTACATTGTGGCACCTGCCCACATGAGGTCATCTCACAGAAGGTAGAAATGACCGGATTAAGGAAATTAGAAAAATAATTGCTTGTTGCAAGGAGATACAAACATGAAGCAAATACTGAAAGGTTCGATTGCTCTGATACTCGGCGTTAGCTCAATGACAGCATGGGCGGCAACAGAGTCAGCAAACCTAGGACCTCGTCCCCTCTTTTTAGTCAACAATATGGATGAGAGCCCTTTGAAAACCAAGCTGCTCAGTTGTAGCGAAGGGCCTTTTCATCGTAGTGATTTTTCTATTGGGCACCGCGGAGCTGCAATGCAGTTTCCCGAGCACACCAAAGAATCATACTTAGCGGCAATTCAGATGGGAGCCGGTGTCGTAGAGTGTGATGTGACCTTCACTAAAGATAAGGCGTTGGTATGTCGACACTCTCAAAGTGACCTGCACACCACAACTGATGTGTTGGCGCATCCTGAACTCGCTAAGAAGTGTTCAGTTCCATTTAAACCTGCGAACCCAGCGACAGGTGAAGATGCTCAGGTTGAGTGTCGTACTTCCGATTTCACGCTGGCGGAGTTTAAGACGTTAAAAGGTAAAATGGATGGGGCGAACCCGAAAGCCACCACAGTCGAAGAGTACATGAACGGTACTCCGGGTTGGAGAACCGATCTTTACAGCCAGAGTGGGACGCTGATGACACACGCAGAAAGTGCGGCGCTGTTTAAAGAACACGGTGTGAAAGTGACACCTGAATTGAAATCGGCAGCGGTTGAGATGCCTTTCAATGGCTTCAGCCAAGAGATGTACGCGCAAAAGCTGGTGGATGAACTAAAAGAAGCGGGCTTTGCACCTTCAGAGACTTACTTGCAATCGTTCAACCTGGATGACGTGAAGTACTGGATCAAAGCTGCACCAAAATTCGGTAAACAAGCCGTTTATCTTGATGACCGTGTTTACGAGCAAGCGAACTTTGTTGCTTCTGTTGAAAACATGAAAGAGCTGCACGATGCGGGTGTGAACATCATCGCGCCACCTCTGTTTGCTCTGGTTGATTTAGACGAAAACAACGAACTGGTTGCGTCTAACTACGCCAAGCTTGCTAAAGATGCAGACCTCGACATCATCGCATGGACTCTGGAACGTTCAGGCCCACTCGCGCAAGGCGGCGGTTGGTACTACAAGAGCGTGAAAGATGGTATCAACAATGATGGCGACATGATGAAAATGCTCGATGTGTTAGCACAAGATGTGGGTGTGATGGGCGTATTCAGTGACTGGCCTGCAACGGTCACTTACTACGCAAACTGCATGGACAGCGACGCCTAAGTTATCTGGATTATTGAAGAATAATAAGAGAAAAAGCAGTGAACCAAAGAGCCTTCGGGCTCTTTTTTTACCATCAAGGTTGATGGGACAGAAATGACCCAAATGATTGGTTTTGAGTTGGACATCAATGACTCAAAAGATCTTGGTTAGTTTGATTTTTGTTGTAAGTCATTGAAATTTAGCAAATAAAAATATGGCACGAAGGCTGCAATAGCGAAGGTGACTTTCAACAATAAGTAAAAGTAAGGTTTGAATATGAAAATCAGTGTTAAAGGACTGTTAATCGCTAGCTCATTACTACTTCCTTCAATGGCTATGGCAAGCGACTGCTCTAGTCGTGGTGTGTTAGACGATCGATACTGTGATGAAAACCAAGATTTGGTCGCCGATTCACCGAAGAACCCAGATGAGTGGAATGACCCAAGCACGCTTGTGTTTACTTACACGCCAGTAGAAGACCCTGCTTTGTACAAAGATGCGTTTGCCGACTTCCAAGCTCACTTAAGCAAAATCACGGGTAAGCGAGTGATTTACTACACGGTGCACTCGAACTCTGCACAAGTAGAAGCGATGCGTTCTGGCCGTTTGCACGTAGCTGGTTTCTCTACGGGCCCAACTGGCTACGCGGTTAACCTAGCGGGCTACGTTCCAATTGCAGTGAAAGGCGATGAGTCTGGTTTCCAAGGCTACAACCTGATTACCATTGTACGCAAAGACAGTGGTATCAACACCATGGCTGATCTAAAAGGCAAAAAGGTTGCACACACTTCTGCATCATCAAACTCTGGCAACCTAGCTCCTCGTGCGTTGTTCCCAGCTAAAGGGTTAGTGCCAGATGAAGACTACAAAGTGCTTTACTCAGGTAAGCATGACCAATCGATTCTAGGTGTATTCAACGGAGACTATGATGCAGCACCTGTGGCATCTGACGTGTACGATCGTATGGTGGCAGCAGGTCGTGTTGATGATTCTGAGCTTAAGATCATCTACCGTAGCCCGCGCTTCCCAACGTCTGCGTTTGGTTACGCGTACAACCTAAAACCGGAGCTGGTTGAGAAGATCAACGAAGCTTTCTTTAGCTACCGCTTCACACCAGAGATGAGCGCATCATTCAAAGGTGCAGACCGCTTCTCACCAATCAGCTACAAAGAAGAGTGGGACGTGATTCGTGATATCGCCCACGCGACAGGTACGGCTTACACTAAAGCTGGCCTTAAGAAACTCGCGGAAAAAGATGCGGCTAAACGCGCGAAGAAAAAAGCAGCTGAGTTAGCGAAACAAGCAAACAACGGCTAATTCTTTTTCTATTAGAAGACTAAGTTCTCGAAAGACTTAGTTCTTTAAAAACACCTACTTCAACTAAATATCTATGCCCTCGCGGGTAGGGCATAGATCATTCTAAAATTCGCACAAGGAAATGCAGTATGGCCGTAGCAAGCTATGAAGGAATAAAGATAAACAACCTTTTCCACGAATATGTGGCAGGCAAGCCAATCCTTAAAGGCATTAATATTGATATCGATGAGCCAGGCATCATCGCGATCATTGGTCCATCTGGTACCGGTAAAAGTACGCTTCTGCGCTGTATCAACCGCCTTAATGATCCAAGCCAAGGCGAAATCATTTTTGATGGCGCAGACCTGACTCAATTAAAAGGCCAAGCGCTACGTAAACAACGTCGACACATCGGCATGGTGTTCCAAGAATATAACCTCGTGGAACGTTTAACGGTTATCGAGAACGTGTTAAGCGGCCGTTTGGGTTACATGACGGCTTGGAATGCGTGGCGTCGTAACTATTCTCCACAAGACTTAGCAAAAGCGTTCGAGTTACTTGAATTTGTAGGCCTACAAGACTTTGCAAACCAACGTGCCGACAGTTTGTCAGGCGGCCAAAGACAGCGTGTCGGTATCGCTCGCGCAGTCATGCAAGACCCATATATCTTATTAGCGGATGAACCAACGTCATCACTCGACCCGAAAACCGCGGTTGAGATCATGGAGCTGATGGAAACTTTCGCCGAGCAGAAGAACATCCCTGTGTTGGTTAACATCCACGATGTCAACTTAGCCAAGCGTTACGCCAAACGCATCATCGGCATGTGTAATGGCAAAGTACATTACGACGGCAGCCCTGAAGGCATTTCAGAGGAAGATCTAAAAATCATCTATGGGGGTGAATCATGGCTGGATTAACCCCAAGCTCATCGCCAAGTGCATCGTCAAACCAGTCGCCAGCGAAGCATGAAAACCCGTTCAAAACCTCATGGACTAACCGAGCAATCATCGTTGCGATAGTTGCGTATCTGTTTTACAGTTTCTCAACGTTAGGGCTGACTTTTGATCGTTTGGTCATCGGTTTTGGTGAGAGTGAGCGGTTACTATCAAGAATGTTTCCGCCAGATTTCTCGCGTACTAATCTACTGCTAAGTGGCTTAGCAGAGAGCTTACAGATAGCGATCATTTCGAGTTTCTTCGGCATCATCATTTCGCTGTTTCTTGGCTTACTTGCTGCAAGAAACATGATGCCTTCGATTGTATCGACACCTATTCGGGGCTTTATCGCACTGTGTCGCTCTTTTCATCCAGTGATCATCGCAATCTTGTTTGTGAAAGCCGTGGGTTTTGGTGCCCTGGCTGGGATTCTGACCTTGGTGTTCGCATCGATTGGTTTTATTGCCAAGCTGTTCGCAGAAGCGATTGAAGAGATCTCTTTCAAGCCTGTTGAAGCGATTAAAGCGACCGGCGCTAGCTTCATCAGTGTGATTCTGTATGCGGTAATGCCGCAGGTGTTTACTCGTTTTATTGGCTTCGCTAGCTACCAGTTGGACTCGAATTTACGTAACTCAACTATGGTGGGCATCGTTGGCGCGGGCGGCCTTGGTGGGACGTTATTCTCGGCATTCCAACGTTTCGACTACGACTTTGTCGCTGCTATTTTGATAACGATCATCGCGCTGATTCTTGTAGGCGAATTCCTTTCCAACATTGTTAGGAGAATCTTCTAATGACAACTGCATCTATTGATAGAGAGTGGCAGCGTTTTACACCCAACGAACGTGTGGCTCGATTTGCCGTTTACCTTAGCCTTGTGTGTGCCATCGTTTGGTCTTGGCAGACGGTAGAAGTGATTCCTGAGTTCCTTTATGACGCCCCCGCCCAGTTTGCGGATATGTTCGAGCGCATGGTGCCAATGGACTATGGTTTCTACCCTGAGTCGATTCACGCGGCGATGATTGAAACCTTACACATCGCGACATTAGGCACACTGTTTACTTTGGTGTTTGCGATCCCTTTGGCGTTGTTAAACGCACCGAACATTACACCTAATAAAGCGTTGAACTGGGTTGCTCAATTCTTCCTTGTGTCTTCACGTTCAGTGAACTCACTAGTGTGGGCATTACTGTTTATCGCACTATTTGGCCCCGGTGTTCTCGCAGGTATCATGGCAATTGCAATTCGCAGTATCGGCTTTGTAGGGAAGCTGTTAGCGGAAGCCATTGCCGAAGTGAACATGGGGCCTATTGAAGCTTTACGCGCAACAGGCGCTTCGTGGATGAGTATTCTTCTGAAAGGGTATTGGCCACAAGTGATGCCCGCATTCTACTCAATTGTACTGTTCCGTTGGGACATCAACGTGCGTGAATCTGCGGTATTGGGCTTAGTGGGAGCTGGTGGTATTGGCGTAGTGCTCAACGATGCGCAGAACCTTTTCGAGTGGCAAAAAGTGTCGATGGTATTGGTGAGTATTTTTGCTGTGGTTATCATTGCAGAAGCTGTAGTGATCCACATTCGCAACAAACTCATATAGACAATATTTTGTGTGAAAGTTAAGAGCTTATCTAGCATTTTGAAGCTCAAACGACCCTAGGTACTTCGGTCTACCTAGCGGTCGTTTTTTTATGTTGTTTGAATGGACAGAAAGCTTGTTTAGAAGGGGATGGTTAGCTTTTCGCTGTCTCACTTTTAAGCGTCAGCAGTAAACCCACAAATTCTGCAAACCCATAACCACCCGGTTGTGACATCACCTTGCTTGGATGATGATCTAGCTTATCCCAATAATGCTCAATGTTAGCCACGCCAACGGTGAGCGGTAGTGATTCGAACATCTGTTGATCATTCATTGAATCGCCGACATAACACGCTTGCTTGTGGGTTTGTTCAAGCG
This sequence comes from Vibrio sp. 10N.286.51.C3, assembly GCF_003050065.1. NCBI lineage: Bacteria > Pseudomonadati > Pseudomonadota > Gammaproteobacteria > Vibrionales > Vibrionaceae > Vibrio > Vibrio sp. 10N.286.51.C3. The sequence goes on from NZ_PIGC01000020.1 coordinate 66,229, forward strand.
ATAGGCCTTTACTCGAAAGGAAACGGTGCACGGCGTTTTTCTTTGAGTGCTCGCCATACCAAGCATTGATATGAATCGAACTTGCTGTCGCGTGTGCGCCTAAAGCATGTATTCTTTCGAGTACCGCTTGCACTATTTCAGGGTCAACAGGTTGACGGTTTTGGCCGATATCAATCGCGACCTCACACAAGCGGTAAGATTGATCCAAAGTTAGGGATAGGTCTGGGTAACTCTGCAAGATCGATTCAACTTCTTGTTTGAGCTTGGCTTGATTCTGGCGCACTTGTTCTAGCGGCGTTTCAGATGAGAGTTGTAATGCACCATCTTGTTTCTCTAATAAGAAGGCGCCGTTCTCTCCAAGCACGGCGTCTACAGGCCATAGTTGTGCAATATGATCACACCAACCAGCACAGGCTCCCGTTACTGCGACCACTTTAATTCCGTTATCTCTTAGCTTTTGTAACGCAATCAATGTTTCTGGAGGGAGTGAACCCTGCCAAGTGAGCGTATCATCAACATCGGTTAATACCCATTCGATGTGCTTCCAGTTATTGCCTAGTTGGTGTTCCATCCTCAAACTCACTTATTCGGATCTATTGTATTGCGTGGAGTGTTCAGTTCGTTGTTAAATGTCTTCCACTCAGTGCTACTAAGTGTTGTTAATTAACGCTTAACAGTGATTAGAAAACACAGTGCTTAGCAAAATCACCGGCTTCATTGGCAGTCCAGTCGCCTTTCGGCTTTTCTTTCATATCTGTACACCAAGCTTCACTGCCCACTTCTGTACAAGCCATCAGTTGAGTCGCTAGAAATAGAATTAGCGCGATTTTTTTCATAATAAACATTCCTTTATTGTCTAAATTTCTACTTATCACTGTATCAAATACCGCTAGCGATTGTTATAGCAGCCAGCGACATAAGTTTGTTAAAACGATATAGAGTTGGGCTTATTTCTAATATAGGAAGCGAAGGTCGGTGGTCGGAAAAATCAAGGAAATTGATGTATAGATCGAAAAAGCCAGCAACATGTGCTGGCTTTGAAATTCTTTTGCGCTGCTATTATTGATTAGCGAGCTTCTACTGTGGAGTTATACCAACTTCATCTCTTGGATGATGTCTGAAGCAATCTCTGGCTTCGTACTTGTTGGCTTCTCGTGTAGGTCGGCTTTCAATTGTCCCTTACGGTTACTTAGGCCTGCTTCAAGTTTCTTGAGTGCTGAAGCGATAGCTGGATACATAACGTCATCTGTAGCTTTTGCGTTTACACGTACACCTTCGTAGTTGGTGAACACTTCAACCTGATATTGGCTGTGTTCTTTTGTAATGATGATGTCGCAGCTAATCAGTGATGGAAAATGGTTTGATATCTTTTCGAACTTACCTTCGATGTCTTTACGTGAGTCGTCGTTAATTGATACGTGATGTGTTTGAACGTTTATTTTCATAAATCATACCTTTCCAATGACTGTGTCATTTAAACGTAGCAAACATCGGATAGATTCACCAATAGAGAAAGTACACATGTGTGATTAACTTCAGTGTTATCAAATAATCTCCCCTTACTCCCTTGAAAGTCCGATTAACTGATCGCATATTATGTTTCGTGAATTTCAAACGTGTTTAAAAATCCCTCATCTTTGAAGTATTGCTCTAAGCCTTCTATAGGACTTAGGCTTTATCGCCTCAATCAAACATTCTTACGAATTCTTATTCTAGCCTTGTTTTATAAATCTCTTTCAACGCGGGATGAATTTAGGTTTTGGTTAAGGTTATTTCGAATGATAATAAGACAGCGAACTCGCTGCCTTTTCTCGTTTAAATAAAAGCTATTCCAACGTCAAAGATTACTCTTCAAATTGATAAGAAGAGGGCACCACAATCACGCCTTGTTTTGATATATGGAAGCGTTTGGCGTCGGCAAGGCTATCAACACCGATCTGGGTTCCGTCAGGCACTTTGACGTTCTTATCGATGATGCAGTTTTGTATGTGGCAGTTTTTTCCAATCTCAACATCTTCAAACAGAATACTATCAATCACAATCGCGGCATTGCTGACTTTCACTTTTGGGAAGAAGATAGAGTTTTGCGCCGAACCACCTTCAATCACAACACCATTGGCGATCATCGAGTTGATGAATATCCCTTGGTTACCTTCGACCGAAGCAATGGTTCGTGCGGGCGGCAGTTGTGGCTCATAAGTGCGAATAGCCCAATCCGGTTGGTATAAATCGATAGGCGAGGCCGGTTTCAACAGATCCATATTCGATTGGTAATAAGAGTCGATAGTACCAACATCTCTCCAGTAAGCATCTTGCGTCACACGTCCTTCCTCATCACCAAACTTATACGCGTAAACGCTGTTATTGCCGACTAACTTAGGAATGATGTCTTTGCCAAAATCGTGGTTTGAGTCTGGATCTTCTGCGTCTGCCAATAATGCCTGTGTTAGTACTTCTTTATCAAAGATGTAAATCCCCATTGAAGCCATGCTTCGAGTTGGTCTACCGGGTACGCACGCGGGGTAACGTGGTTTCTCGGTAAAGTTATTGATTTGTAGAGACTCGTCTATTTCCATCACACCAAACTCTTTGGCTTCGTCAATCGAAACCTCCATGCACGCCACGGTCAGGTCAGCCTCGTTCTTTTTGTGCTGCTTGAGCATTGGCGCGTAATCCATGCGATAGATATGGTCGCCGGATAACACCACCACATGTTTGGCTTCACTACGAGAAAGCAGATACAAGTTTTGATAGATGGCATCGGCAGTGCCGCTGTACCAGCTATCACCGGTTCGCATTTGTGGGGGAACATTGGTGATGTATTCGCCGAGCTCGGGGTTAAGCACCGACCAACCATCTCTCAAATGTTTTTGCAATGAGTGTGATTTGTACTGAGTCAGCACCAAAATTTGGCGTAACCCAGAGTGTAAGCAGTTCGCGAGAGTGAAATCGATGATTCGATATTTGCCACCAAAGGGGACCGCAGGTTTTGCGCGGTTATCGGTGAGGGGAGAAAGCCGAGAGCCAACACCGCCGGCCAGAACGATTGTTAGAGTGTCTTGCATGGTCAGAACCTCAATGTATTTATGATTATGAACATAGACTTGCAAGCACTAAGCCAAATGTAACTCATTGAATATTAAACAAGGAGGGGATATTTCTTGTTGGATTGCACTAAATTGATGCGTACGGGATGTTGGCTTGCTCTATTTTGATCCAAAGATATCTGAGCAAAGTGACTGGGTTGGATTAACAAAATGATGCACGGAAAAGTCGCATTACAAAACTGTCAATAAAATGAAGGAATAAAGTGATCAGGTCGATATAAATTTACATAAATAATCATAACTTTTCACAAATTGATTTCCATCAATAAAGTAGGGTTATTGTGTGTTACCTTGCACGCAAAATAAGAAATGATTACTCATTCACCAATAATATGAAGCCCTCAAAAGGAAATTATAATGAAAAAAACAGTATGTGGTATTGCGGTTATTGCGGCTCTTATGTCAACCAATGTTCTTGCTCATAAAGAAGGTGATTTCATCATCCGTGCAGGTGCAGCAACAGTATCTCCAAACGACAGCAGCGGTGACGTTCTTGATACAGCTGGAGTTAAATTCGGTGTCGATTCTAATACTCAACTTGGTTTGACCTTCGGTTACATGTTTACCGACAACATCAGTTTTGAAGTATTGGCAGCTAGCCCTTTCTCTCATAACATTTCAGCTACTGGCCTCGGAGACATAGCAGAGACTAAACACCTACCACCAACGTTTATGGTTCAGTACTACTTTGGTCAAGCGAACAGTGATTTCCGTCCTTACGTAGGTGCGGGTATCAACTACACTGTATTTTTCGATGAGTCACTAAACCAAGGAGCGAAAGATCTAGGCTTAAGTGACTTATCTCTTGATGATTCTTGGGGCTTAGCGGCAAACATTGGTATGGACTACATGATTAATGAAGACTGGTTCCTGAACGCATCAGTTTGGTATGCAGATATTGGTACTACAGCAAAATATAAGTTTAATGGTCAACAGTTCAAAACAGACGTTGATATCGACCCATGGGTATTCATGGTTGGTGGTGGTTACAACTTCTAATCCACATATTCAGTTTACAAAAGGCGCTCAAGCACCAGCCAGCTTGGGCGCTTTTTTCTTTTCATCGACAACCTCACGATGAACGTAAGTAAATCACGTATGAGTAAAAATTGATGTGGCGATTGCAATTATAGTTACCACTAAAACAAAAGCGCTACGACTTGTTAAGTAGTGGCGCTTTTTTAGTTCATTGCTTATTTCATCGCCGATTTAGTAGCGATAGCAAAGGCCTATGGCTGCTGCTTAGTTGGTGCCAGAGCAATTTCACGGATACATACGTTCTGTGGTTGTTGGTAAGCGAATGATACCGCGCGAGCAATATCGTCAGCTGCCAATACGCCGCCCATGTCTTCTTTCCAAGAATCGTAACCGTCTTTGATCTCTTGAGATGTTGTGTGAGACAGAAGCTCAGTCTCTACAGCACCCGGTGCGATAGTCGTAACACGAACATTTGAAGCAGCAACTTCTTCACGAACGTTTTCAGAAATAGCGTGTACCGCGAACTTAGTACCACAGTAAGCTGCGTGGCTTGGGAAAGTTTTCTTACCCGCAATTGAGCTGATGTTGATGATAGTACCTGTGTTGCGTTCCATCATCGGAGCAAGTACAGACTGCATGCCGTTTAGAAGACCAATGACGTTCACGTCGAACATTGTCTTCCACTCTTGAGCATCTTGAGTATCGATTTGACCAAGAAGCATTGCACCAGCGTTGTTGATAAGCGCGTCTACAGGGCCAAATTTCGCTTCACCTTGTGCGATTGCTGCATCAAAAGACGCTTTGTCTGTCACGTCTACTTTTACTGATAGAGAGTTTGGTAGGTTCAGTGCTTCAAGGCGGTCAACACGACGAGCTAAAAGTAGCAGAGGGTGACCTTCATCGCTTAGACGACGAGCGATTGCTTCACCAATACCAGAGCTTGCACCTGTAATTACGATTAGTTTTTTCATTTTATTTCCTCTGTACTTTTATTGCGTCGGTTGGCTACGACGTGTTGTTTAAGTGCATTCGAATCAAGTGCTTGTTGTCTTGCTTCGTTGCGATGGAGGTATATTAAGGAAAATAGCATTGTTGATATATAGCGCTTTACTTGAAACACTGTTGCTGTGGTGCAACAATGAGCATGTGCTCTCTATTACTTCATCATCTTAAAATCTCACAACTAAGCTGGCGACCATGCTCAATCAAATTAACCTGTCTGATATTCGTTCTTTCGTGCTTATCGCTCGTTTAGGTAACTTCACTAAAGCAGCGGAGGAGCTTGATGTGTCGCGCTCCCACGTATCACGCCAAGTGAGTAGCCTAGAAAAGCAGATGGGCGTGACGTTGTTTATCCGCACTACTCGAACCTTGAGATTGACGCACGCAGGGCAAGATCTGTACGCGAGATGCGAACAAGCCTTAGATAATATAGACCAAGCTCTGATTGCTGCTGTGGACGATGTTGAAGAAGTACGTGGTGACATAAAAGTAAACTGTGTAGGCGGTTATCTTGGTGAAGTAGTCATTGCGGATCTGGTCAATGAGTTCATGCAGCTTTATCCAGATATCAGCATAAGCCTTGATTTCAGTAGTAACCGAGTTGACTTGATTGAAGACGCGTTCGATATCGCTTTTCGCATGGGAAGCATAGAAGACGCGGGCTTTATCGCAAGAAAGCTATTAGACATCGAGATGGGAACACTCGCGAGTCCAGAGTATTTTGCTCGCAAAGGAAAGCCTAGTCACCCCAAAGACCTTATCCATCATGATTGCTTAACCGGCTCGGTGCGTAAGTGGAGCTTTCAAGCTCTGGACGACACTAAGAAAACGGTCGATGTGCATGTGACGGGCAGGCTGCAATGTAAAAATGGTCGAGTGTTGGTACAAGGCGCGAAGTCGGGCAACGGAATTATTCGTGTGCCAACCATCTATTGCTTACAAGAACTGAACGACGGGCAGTTGCTTCAAGTATTTGAAGAATGGGTGGTGCCTAAGGTCGACTTTTCAGCGATCTACCATCGAGACCGCTATCAACCAAGCCGGATTAGAACCTTTATTGATTTTGTGAAAAGTCGCTTTGAACAAATGCCAGTGAGCTAATCGTGCTTTCTGTATTTTGCTAATAGTGTGACCGGCTTGAGCTTACATCTCGTCGATTTCGTTTTGTAGGCTTTCTAGTTGATCCAGAATCAGTAAGAACTTCTCACCAAAGGGTGTCACTTGGTATTCCACTCTTGGTGGCAGTTCGTTGAACATTTGCTTATCTAAAATCCCAAACTCTACATTTCGCTTTAAACATTCATTCAAGACCTTGGTCGATAACCCTTCGACCGAGCGTACCATTTCACCGGGACGATTGATGCCATTTGCCAATAATTGGTAAACCGTGAGCGACCATTTACAACCGTAGATGGTCTCTACCATGCGAGCGGAACGCTCTGGCGCTGATTTTCTTGAAAAAAAGTTTTCCTGATTTTTCATAAAGATGTACCAATAAGTACCTACCTAACCGATTTGTACTTACTATTCATAGTGTTAGTTCAAAGCCTAAGATTACCACGTTCACATGACTTAGGAGATAACAAAATGAACTTCACTAAAAATGGTATTGCAGTAGTAATCGGTGGCACAAGTGGTATGGGCTTTGAAACAGCGAAGCAGTTAGTCGCTCAAAATATCCATGTGCTAGTTGTCGGCAATAACCCAACTAAGTTAGATAAAGCAGTATCAGAACTTCAATCACTAGGCCACGCTACTGGCTGGCAAGCTAATCTTTATGATGATGCAAGTGTGTCGAATCTTATTGCGCATCTAGAGTCACTTGAAGAGGGTATTGGTTACCTTGTTAATGCCGCTGGCTACTTCAACCCAAAAGCGTTTATTGAGCACCAAGAGTCAGATTACGAGCAATACATGCAACTTAACAAAGCAACCTTCTTTATCACTCAAGCTGTCAGCAAGTTGATGATCAAAAACGGTGGCGGAAACGTGGTAAATGTCGGTTCTATGTGGGCGAAGCAAGCGATCAAAGCAACCCCATCTTCTGCGTATTCAATGGCAAAGGCAGGACTACACGCTTTAACGCAACACATGGCAATGGAACTTGCGGACCACAATATTCGTGTGAATGCAGTGTCTCCAGCAGTAGTTAAAACGCCGATCTACGAATCATTCATTAAGCCGGAAGAAGTAGATCAAGCGCTAGAAGGCTTCAACGCATTCCATCCTATTGGTCGAGTGGGTCAACCGAAAGACATCGCAAACAGCATCTCTTTCTTACTGTCAGACAGTGCAGATTGGGTAACGGGCGCAATCTGGGATGTTGATGGTGGCGTGATCGCTGGCCGCAATTAATCAGGATTCTTTTTAGGTGGCTGTCGCGCAGGCAAAATAGTAGCGAGATGGCCTCCTTGATGAGTATTCGCGTAGAATAGAAGCTAGAAAGACAATCATAATTAAAACAATATTTAGAGTAAGGTCGTCATTATGCTTAACATGGACTTTTCAAAGAGATTGGTTATCGAAACCGATAAACTAGATTGGGTTGCAAGCCCTGCCAAAGGAGTGTGGCGTAAGCCCCTAGAAAGAGAAGAGAAAGAATCAGGTCACACGACTAGCGTGGTGAAATACGACCCTCAATCTTCATTCTCCGAACACCCACATCCGCAAGGAGAAGAGATCTTCGTATTAGAGGGTGTATTTTCTGATGAAACTGGAGATTTCCCTGCGGGCACTTATATCCGTAATCCCCCGGGCAGTGCGCATTCTCCATCGAGTAAAGATGGCTGCACGATCTTGGTTAAGCTCAACCAGTTTGACGCGAGAGACTTAACTCAAGTTCGAATCAATACGCTAGAAACGGAGTGGCTTCCGGGCATTGGTGGCTTACAAGTCATGCCACTGCATGAGTTCGAGCACGAACATGTCGCTTTAGTGAAGTGGCCTGTTGGCGAACGTTTTCAGCCGCACCGTCACTTTGGTGGAGAAGAGATCTTTGTGTTGTCGGGCACTTTCAAAGATGAACACGGCGTGTACCCGAAACATACTTGGATGCGTAGCCCTCACATGAGCGAGCATTTCCCTTATGTGGAAGAAGAGACGGTTATCCTAGTGAAAACGGGTCACTTGCCATTGGATTAAAGGAATGCTCAATATAAATATGAGAAAGCCGCATTGTTTTGAACAAGCGGCTTTTTTAGTTTTTATATGAATTGACTAGTAAGCGACACCAATACGTTGGCGCGGGAACTTGCCAGCTTCGAGCTCATCAATCATCGCGATAGCGTAATCGCTGACTGAAATTTTGCTGTTGCCATCTTCGTCGGTGAGCAGCTGGTCGCCACCAGTACGGTAGGTCGATAGTTTCTCACCCGGGAATATTTCTGCTGCAGGGCTAACAAACGTCCAGTTCACTTCGCTGTTCGATTGCTTGAACACTTCAAGAGCTTCACCCTGTGCTAGCGCTTCATTTTTATAATCCGCAGGGAAGTCCGGAACGGTCACTAGCGGTACGTTTGGCGCCACTTCTAGTGAGCCTGCACCACCAACCCAAAGTAGGCGCTCGATACCAATGCTCGGTAATGTTGCCAGCAATTTAGCCGCAGTATTTTTTACGATTTCGTGATTACCCAGAGTACGTCCGCCAATCGAAGTAATTACTGCATCAACGCCGGATAGTGCGTTTGCTAGACTAGCGGCTTCATCTTGTAAATCAAATGAACGAACTTCAATGCCCTTGGTTTCCACGCGGTCTGCATCTCTTACAACAGCAACTACGTCGTGACCACGAGATTGAGCTTCTTGAGCGATGTGACTACCAATCCAGCCTGATGCGCCTAATACTGCAATTTTCATAATGTCTCTCCAATTATCTAATTTATTGAGTCGTTTTCTCGACAGCCATTGCAGTCTAATAGCTCACTAGGTTGCGATAAATATCGAAAAATGATGTAGATTGTATCTATATATTGATCTAATAAGATTCGATTAGCTGCTAAACAGCTCAAGGAGAGTGTGATGGATAGGTTGACGGCAATGCGTAGCTTTGTCGAAGTTGCGAATTGTGCCAGCTTCACCCAAGCGGCTGAGCATTTGGACATGAGTCGGTTGCAGGTTTCACGTCATGTTCAAGAGATAGAAGGGTGGTTGAAGCAGAGGCTATTACATAGGACGACTCGAAAGGTGAGCTTGACGGCGGCAGGGGAAATCGCTCTGCAGCGCTGTGAGAAAATCCTCCATGAGACCGCTGAGCTAGAAGTTACTTCACTCAATCAAACCGATGATCTTTCCGGAACCATTCGAATTGCTGCCCCCATTGGTTTAACTCAGCACATGTTGTTGGATGTGGTCGAACAGTTCACCGACCGCCACCCTAATATCACGGTCGAACTGTTTGCCTCAGACCGTTTTACCCAGCTAGTGGATGAAAGGATCGATATTGCACTTCGCTATACGGATCAACCTGACGATAGTTTGATTGCACGAAAGCTAATGGTAATTGATTCAGTAGTGTGTGCCTCGCAAGCCTACTTAGACAAACATGGTGAACCTGAAACGGTCGAGGCGCTTCGACAACACAATTGTTTTCGTCACTTGAATGTTTCTAAGTGGGATTTTGTTAAGGATAACCAGCACTATTCGGTTGAGGTGTCTGGCACCATTAAGGCTAACGATGTTGGGGTGCTAACTCGCGCCGCACAGCACGGAAAAGGGGTGGTTCGTTTACCTTGTGACTTAGCCAATCCACTGATCGCTAATGGCAAATTGATACGCATATTGGATGATTTTGTTTCGCCAAGCAGCGTTCTTTGGGCGGTGTATCTATCTCGCAGTTACCAGCTTCCGATTGTTCGTCAGTTCATTGATTTTGCGGCACAAGCTTGGGCTAGCGATATCAAGTCTGGTGATGTTTGAAACTTCATAGGCAATGATACATAGCGATAGAAATTTAAAAGCCCATAAATACAAAAATCCGATATCAATGGTGATATCGGATTTGAACTCAATAATTAAGAGTTCCAGCACGCTCTCCTCTCACGAAGTCTTTACATGTAATGATGTACGGATAATCGAGTATTTATCACCTTTTCGTTGATGTCTGGTAAAGGCTGATACAAGCTTCTCGTAATGTCGGATAATACTTGGTCGTATACTTGGGACACGACGCTAGAGATATCACTGGTTAATTCGTACATGCTATCTACTGGTTGGATCGCTTCAGTGCTTGATGCGATCTCGGTAAGTGCATGCATCGCACGTGTACAAATGGGTGACCCACTGCTGATAGGGCAGATAATCGATAATTGGTTGAGTTTACGGTGTGTCTGAGATGCGTAGAATTTGAATCTCGCATACTCCTCAGGCTTCTCCATATCAGGTATGCACATTCTCAGCTTGGTCAAGATCTCCATGCAGTCTAAGATCTGTTGCCAATTCATGTGGTATTCACTACTCATGTCTTCTCGCTCAGACTGGATCAGCCAGATGATCATCACTTCATCCATCAAGAACATGCTGTGGCGAATTGTTTTGCCATGAATCGATTGGTTACGCACCAAGCTGCGGTTTTGCCAGTCGCTGTGCATGGCAATGAGCTTAAGGTGATAGATGCGATACATAGGGCGACTATCAAACGAAACATGAGATTGAAGCAATTCAGAGACCTCAAGTATGTTGTCGTAAATCTCGTTCACTTTACGAATCGAGTCGCTAGACAATTTATACGCCAGAGCGTAATGCGTTGCAGCGCGATGTTTACGTGATAACAACAATAGCTCTCTAAGTAGAACTAAGGTTTCAAACCTGTGTGATAACGCAGTTTGTCTCTTCCTTGAGAAATGAAACAGGGCTGCAAGTACTAATAGGGATAAACCCACTGAAATAACTACAAACATATTCAACTCCTAACATTTGTATACCTACTTAGTGCTAGTGCAGACACCGTGCCAAAATAAATAAGTGTTATATTTCATTGATTTATGTTTTTACTTTAATCATGGATGATCAATCATGGTGCATGACTTCACCATTCGGGTGAATGTTTCTCATATTTTGCAGGATTTTTTGAGAGGTTACGCTTTTCTAACGATTAGGTTGGGGAGGTTTCGATAAGTAGAGACACTTTGACGATCCACCTCTGGCTTGTTTCAAGCTGCAGAAATTAGAAAGGCCTCACCCCTTATATGCTTTTACTATAAAAAGCAGTAAGAGTGAGGCCTTTCAGTGTTCATTTCGCAGTGTAGTTACCTTAACTGCTAAGTGTTCAGCATTAAGGGCTAAACGTTATGCAAGCTTAAGGTCGAACTCGTTGCGGTACATCACCATATCTTCAATGGTCAGTACTGGCATGTTGTGCAGTTTACCGAAAGCAACGATCTCTGGCGCTTTTGCCATTGTGCCGTTTGGGTTGGTGACTTCACACAGTACACCTGCTGATTGAAGACCAGCCATTTGCATCAGATCCACAGTACCTTCTGTGTGACCGCGGCGAGCAAGTACACCACCTTTGCGAGCACGCAGTGGGAATACGTGGCCAGGGCGAGCTAGGTCAGTAGGCTTAGCTGTTGGGTTTGCAGCTGTTTTGATCGTTGTTACACGGTCAGCGGCAGAAACGCCTGTTGTTACGCCAACTTTTGCTTCGATAGTGACAGTAAACGCAGTTTGGTTTGTGCTGTTGTTATCAACAACCATAGGTGGAAGTTCAAGTTGGTTTGCTTGCTCGTCAGTTAGACACAAGCACACGATGCCGCTGCATTCACGGATCATAAGTGCCATTTGAGCATTGGTTAGGTGTTCTACTGAGTAGATGATGTCGCCTTCGTTCTCGCGATCTTCATCGTCAAGTAAAAGTACGCCACGACCTTCGCGTAGGGCTTGCAGTGCGTTTTCAACGCGAGTGATTGGTTCGCCAAATTCGGCAAGTAGTGAAGACTGATTCATGGTTAAACTCCTAAAATATCACCAGAATCAGGGCTGCATGAGGGATCTCAACCGAGCACGACAAAGCCGACTCATTATAAGTCGACCTTAGCTCATTATGGTTTTATCCAAAACGAAATGCACCCTTTCGAGTTGGAGGCATGAACCCAATAAATGAGTACGCCTTTCCAACTTAAACGAGTGTGTTTCCATTCTCTCTCATCCGGACTATAACCGTCGGCTCTGGCATCTCACCAGATCTGCTGACCTCGACGAATCGAGCGCTCGCGGGCTTATCTTTAGATTTTGCTAAGGACATACCGCCGGTGGGGAATTTCGCCCCGCCCTGAGAATAAAAATTAATAATCTGTTTTGCTTTGAAAGCAGACCAGATGGTAATCCTTTCAATAGTGGATTTAAAGGACTGACAGCAAAGTTTTTCAGATTTTGGCCTGTTAACCCGGTGAGTGTTCACTTTATCAGCAGAACACAATACCGTTGTGTTTAGTGCGGTACAGCTGGTCTTTGGTCGGTTTTACTGTCGGTATGCGTATAAGTGGATGGCAAAGGTTATTGATGATCAAATCATTGTTCACCGAATCAATGGCAATAATCTCCAATAGCCGAATAATGTTACGTCATGACGTCTTACTGACCGTTTTTACATAAAATTGATATTGACGATGCTAAGCTGCGATAGCATCCGACCACTTTATCTAAAAGATCTTAGCCATGACTTCTCTGTTCTCTAACAAATCCAAAGGCTTATTACTGCTCGTTCTAAGTCTGTATTCTCTCGTTCCCTTTCTGATCTTTGGATCTCATTTCGACCTTGGAAGTGCAGTTGTGCCTTTCTATGGTGCTGTGATGACATTTGTGACTTACTCTGCGGGTAATCAGGGCTTCCTAATCACACTCGCGGTACTTTCTTTATTGGTGTTGACGCTAAAGTTCTCAAAAGCAAAGTTAGTCAGCCTTTGTCTGCAGCTCGGTGTCTTGTTGGTATTAAGCTTTGCAGCGAAGACATTTCTCAAATCATCAACAGAGAGTCCACGCCCATATACTGAGTATTTGGTTACCCAAGAAGTAGTTGAAATGCCAGAGCTGTTTTATGAGCTGCCTTTGGTAGAAAAAAACGCCGCGATTGAATCTGTGCAAGATAAGGTCAGCGATTGGAGAACTCGTCATTGGTTGGGTGAAACGGACTACTCTTTCCCGTCTGGACACATGATCTTCGTCGGTGTGTGTTTGGCATTCTTTGGCGGATTGTTCCTAGAGGCGAAACGCTTTTACCTAGTCGGCGGTTTGTTGGTTTGGGCTGGTGGTGTCGCCTATAGCCGTGTTTGGCTTGGTATGCATCGACCTGAAGATTTAGCGGCGTCTATCGCCTTTGCGGGGTTAATTTATTTATTGGTGCCACTGATTCCAACGAAAAAGATAGAACCTTTATTGCCGCAGTTATTAAGAGAGTCTTAAGGTTTTAAGAGCTGCCTAAGTTTTTAAGATGTGCATAAATCTATATTTAACAAGCAGAAATTCTGGTTACTGATTGAGCCCGAGTTCTGCTTGTTTCTTTTTGGTTAAACCTAAGGACACAATTCGGTGTGACTCTGTGAGGTAGTATTTCAGCTCCTCATCCCTTTCTGACGTGCTCTCAAAAAGCTGAATCCATTTCATGCCACGCGAAGCAAAGTAGGGCGCGGGTTTATAGCCCGGTTCTTCTTTGAGAAAATCGAAATTCTGGTCGGACGCTTTGAAGATAAACGCAGGCTCATCTTTCGGCCCCCAACCTCCAATGGCAAACACTTTCCCTCCCACTTTCCAAACGTGAGAGTTATTCCACTGCATCACATAGCTGGTGGCGGTTTGTGATTCACAGAATGTATTGAACTCATCGTATGTCATAGAACGCCCTTTCAATAGTTTGGTGGTGGATCTGTGTGTTTGTTGTTTTATCGATGTTTCTGCTTCGAGTTAGCCAGCTAAGCCTTGCCAAATGGCAGTAAAGCCGCTGATAAAACATAGCAACAAAGAGCCGATACGTATCTTTTCTTTAGGAATGCTTTGCGTAGTCAATAACGCCACTTTGTAACCCAACCAAGCCGCAGGAAGCAACGGGATTGTGATGATCAAATGGTGCACAGTGAAGAAGCCAATCGGGATCTGTACCAGTAATGAAATGATAGAACTAAACACAAAAAACGCAGAAAGGTTACCACGAAGCTGATTGGCATCTTGGTGTTGAAGCAGTAGTGCCATTGGCGGCCCACCAATGCCTGAACTGGTACCGAAGAAGCCTGAGAAGAACCCCGCGATGCCCATTTTGGCAGGCGTCGGTTCTAACCTAAACGGAAGTAAGCTAACAATCACGGCAAATACTACCAATAAGCCTAACCACAGTGACAAAACGCTTGTTGATACCATTACCAACAAAGCCCCGCCAGCCAATGAGCCCGGAATTCGGCCCAATAGTGCGATTTTCAATCCGCCAATAGAGATATTTGCTCGGTGTTTAAACGCGTTGAATACAGAAATGAAAAGACCAACAAGACAGATAGGCGCGGGTACATAGTCAGGCGAGACCAAAAACAATAACGGGGCAGCCACAATAGCCAAGCCAAAGCCGATTGCGGTTTGCACAAACGAGCCGACAAAAATGAGTGCCATCGCGATAAGAGCGGTCTGATCTATGTATTCCATAAGCCTGCGGATAAGTTCTAAAGGAGCGAACGAATACTATAAAGTAAAACAGCAGGAATAGTCTTATTATTCAGTGAGGTTTATGCAAGTTTCGCTAGGGGCTATTGAACTTTCGTGGTTGAATTTTGTTCGAGATAAAATCGTTTTAGGCGCGGCGAAGAGTATGTGGCCTAGTCATTCTAAGCAAATATTCTTCAACAATGCATAAAACGATTTTAGCCGAACCTTTCGGGCAGCATTTGTGGTTCATTTCTACTGCGTTATCGGCTTTTTATGTAGGCTAGCTACACGTCAAACCCTCTGCCTAGTATAAACTTCCCACAAAGTGCTGCAAAAGCCAGCTCGAAAGGTCAACAGCCCCTAATTATAATTTCGATTTCAACGGCCAATAAAAAAGAGAGTGAATATCTCAGGATGTGCTCCTTTCAATATCCACTCTCTTATTGGATTGCTTATCGATTTTCGCTGGTGGGGGGAGTCAGCGTTAAACGTTAAGCCATTGCCAATTTCAGTCGCTCAATCGGCTTGTCATTGATTGGTAAATGGATAAGCGCTGCCGCAAATGCAAGTACTACGGTTGACCACCAGATTGGCTCGTAAGAACCGTAGTAATCGTAAATACGACCGCCAACCCAAGCGCCTAAGAAGCTACCCACTTGGTGAGTAAAGAACACCAAACCGTACAACGTCGACAGGTAACGAGCACCAAAGATCTGGCGAACTAAACCAGACGTTAGCGGAACTGTACCTAACCAGCAGAAACCAATCGCCGCACCAAAGATAGCAGCCGTTGACTCCGTTACTGGTAGAGTTACAAACGCACCGATAACCACAGTACGTACTAAGTACAGTGCGGACATAACGTGGCGTTTGCTGAACTTATCGCCCATTACACCCCAGAAGTAAGACCCGAAGATGTTGAAGATGCCAACGTAAGCCAGTGCCATTGCTGCGCTGCTCGCCGGTAGGTTTTTGTCTGCTAAGTAACTTGGTAGGTGCGTCGCAATGAACATTACGTGGAAACCACACACGAAGAAGCCCGCGTGAATTAACCAGTAGCTTTTGTTCGCAAACGCCTCAGACAGTGCTTCTTTTAGTGTCTGAGTGTCTTCTACTTGTTTATTGGTTGCCGATCTCGGCGCTCGCATAAACAGCGCAAAAGAGATCATGAAACAACAAAGTACGCCAAATACTTGCATCGCACTCTGCCAGTCAAATTCGTTCAACATGTATTGCGCGCCCGGAATTACCGCGAACATACCAAATGAACCTGCTGCTGTGGTTAAACCAAATGCCTTCGCTGCGTGCTCTGCAGGTACTACTTTTGCTACGGCACCTAATACGATCACATAGCTCGTCGCACTTAACCCAAGGCCAACGAGTGCGCCTAGTGAAACGTAAAGCATACTCGATTCGGTAGAAATTGAGGTAAGAAGTAAACCCAAACCGTAAGCACATGCACCAGCGATAATGATGCGTCTTGCTCCCCATTTGTCAGCAGCCATACCAACAAAAGGTTGGAACATACCGAACAACAGGTTTTGTAGCGCAATCGCGAAGCTGAAAAACTCTCGACCCGTGCCGAAATGATCTGAAATTGGCATCATGAAAATGCCGAATGATTGTCTGATCCCTAGACTGATAATAAGTGTGCCGATCCCAAGCCATACCAGTAAAGGAAAACGGAAAATGCTCATTCTAATACTCTTAAATTAATGGTGGTGATGTGAGTGGTCTTGCGCTGACATGTGTTGGTCAGTCATCTCATGGTGATGTTCGTGCCCAGAATGCTCATGAGCTGACTGCTGGTGGCATCCACTGCTTATGGCATGTTGAGCTAGAAGATCAATCAATGGCTGACTGTGATGCACAATGACCAAACTAATGACGAGAAATAGTGTCATTCTGGCCAGTTGGGCAAAAAGAGATTGTGAAAACATACGGTGTTTACATGCGCTCAATGTTGTAAGAAGTCGCGCATCATAATGACGAGTGAGGTATGTATCAAATGACCATTTGTGATTTAGTCTATGCGTTTTATGCATAGATCTATGCATGATTTTATGCGTCGTTAGAATTTGGGCGAAACGTCACCAATAAATAGGAAAACTCGAAGTTTGCTGGTTAATAGATAGAAGTATGTAATTAAGCATTGAATTCCAAATGCAAGATCGTAACTGTCTGTTTAATTGAAGATTTCAAAAAACTGTAAAAACTAATATACAAACTAATCACTAATCAACATTGGCCATTCACTCGACTTATCTGTCAAACATCGTAAATTTGGGCATAAATCGTTTCAAAACTACTGAAACGCGATGTTAAAAGATTCAGGGAGAGTCATTCACATGGATAAAGATCATAACCTTCGCGAAAACTTACTGGCACTGATCTTAGGTAGCGCACTGGTTTCACTCGGCGTTATCTTTTTCAACCAAGTCGGTTTGCTCACCGGAGGCACGGCTGGTCTAGCGATCTTCATTACCAAAGTAACAGACCTAAGCTTTGGCCAAGTGTTCTTCGCACTTAACTTACCTTTCTATATTTTGTCGGTTGCTCGTATGGGCTGGCGCTTCACCATCAATACCTTTATCGCGGTTTCGATTGTTTCGTTCGCTGTGGATCACTTGTATCACGTGATTCAGATTGCCGAAATTCATGCATTGTATGCAGCTTTACTTGGTGGTGGCTTGATTGGTACCGGCATGCTGGTGATCTTCCGTCATAAGATGAGCTTAGGTGGCTTCAACATTCTGGCGTTGTTCTTACAAGAACGTTTTGGAATTCGAGCAGGTAAGGTTCAGATGGCATTAGACTGCACGATTGTTGTGCTTTCTCTGTTCATTGTTGATGTGTCATTGGTTCTTCTGTCTGTGCTTGGTGCGATAGTCACCAACTTGATTCTAGCGATGAACCATAAACCGGGGCGCTATCAACCGGTCGTAAAAGCGGAAGCGGCGTAGTTCGGTTCGCTTAAGTACTAGGTTCTCTTAAGCTCTAGATTTGTTTAAGCAAAGAGTGATTTTCAGATTATGAAAACAACAAAGCCAGCATCAATTGCTGGCTTTGTTCTATTTAAATAACGGGTTTGAGTTAATTACTATCAGTACTTTTATTAGCACTTACCGCAATCAGCGTCCGACTTAAGCTCACAATCAATCACATTGCCTTGCTTATCCAGTGACAAGTTACAGCACTGTTCGAATAAGTTCTTAAGATCCCCACGACTTTTCTGAACACGAGACTTAACAGTTGAGTAGCTAATTTTTTGAGCCTCTGCGATCTCTTTCTGGCTTTGGCCTTTGATGTCGACAGCAAGCAGTAATGATGAACTTTGTTCTGGTAACGCCTGAATAAAGGGTTCAATACATAATGAAAGCTTCTGCTTGAACTCAGAATTGTGGTCTAAATCGGTAAACCAAAGATCTTCAGCATCAATTTGGCTATCACGTTGTTGTCGAGCGTGCTTACGGTATAAGTCGATGATCGTGTGATTGGCTAATTGGAATAGCCACGACTTTACGCTGCTCGCATCTTGTACCTTATCTAAGTTCTGATAAGTCTTAATCAAGATCTCTTGAAGCAAGTCGTCTACATCGGCGGTGTCGTTGACCTTAGAATGCAAGAATGACTTTAACGCTTGCTGATACTCAGCCCAAACCTGTTCTAAGTTCAAAGATGCTCTATTCAAAGGTGCATCAGTTACACTGTTCATTTACGCAACACTCGTCTTGTAAGAAATCAATCACACCTTCTAGGCACTCATACTCTGCTACACAGAATAGGGTTCTTCCTTCTCGTCTTTGGCTGATGAGGCCTGCAGACGCTAGGCTTGAAATGTGGTGAGACAAGGTGGAACCAGGGATACCTAGCTCTTCTTGTAGGCCGCCGACTGCAATGCCTTGGTAGCCAGCTTTAACGACACTCTTATAAATAGTTAGGCGAATAGGGTGTCCCAACTCTTTAAGTGCTTTCGCTACGACTTCTAAGTTCATATTAACTCCTCAAGATTTAATTTCGATATTAGTCGAAATGTGGTCTAAATACAAATGTAAAGACCGTAATTTATTAAATCATTGAAAAATAAACTTTTTGAAAATTATTTCGATTTTTATCGAAGTAAAACTTGATCTGTTACGAGATATTTCTATAATTCGAGAATATTCGAAATTAAGGGTTGGTTACTTTTCTCATAGAGTCCGGCCTTCAATCCAGTTTGGAGTTAATTATGAGCAATGAAATGTTAACAATGCTAAAAGACGCACTTGATATGTTCGCCTTCTTAGCAGTAGAGCTAATCATCCTTTTCTTGGCGATCAGCTACATTGTTGGGATTCTGCAAGAGTTTCTTACGCCAGAAAAGATTCAATCGATTCTGAGCTCGCGTAACGGCAAGGGTTATGTGGTTGCAGCGCTACTAGGTGCGATTACGCCTTTCTGTTCATGTTCGACGATTCCTTTCCTTAAAGGGTTGCTGCGTGCACGAGCGGGTTTTGGGCCAATGATGGTGTTCCTATTCGGTAGCCCACTATTGAACCCAGTGATCATTGGTTTGTTCGTGATTACGTTTGGTTGGCAAGTCGCTGTGTTCTACTTCTTAGTCGCAATGACAGTATCGGTAGTCGCAGGTTACGCACTTGAGAAGCTTGGCTTTGAGCGTTACGTAAAACCTGAAGCGTATGAATCGACAGGTTCTGCTTCAAGCTGTGGCACTAGCTGTGGTGATTCTGCTCCTAAGAAAGCAGCGCCAGCGAAGGCAGCGTCTTCATGTGGTACAAGTGCATGTGGTGAACCTGCACCAGTAATGGCAAAAGAAACATCTTGCTGTGATTCGAAAAAAGAAGAGCCACAAGTGACCGTTTCATGCTGTTCAGCAGATGGAAGCGCAACTGCTGAAATCGTAGAGAAGAAAGAGCCTAGCCGTTGGATGAGAATTTGGTTCTCAACTTGGAAAGACTTCAAACAAGTTTTCCCTTACCTAATGATGGGTATTGCGATTGGTTCATTTATCTACGGCTTCATTCCTACAGACCTAATTGCACAGTATGCTGGCGAAGGTATGTGGTATGCGATTCCAGTAGCAGCTGTGATTGGTATCCCATTGTACATTCGTGCTGAAGCGGTAATCCCATTAAGTGCAGCTCTGGTACAAAAAGGTATGGCGCTAGGTTCGGTAATGGCATTGATCATTGGTAGTGCAGGTGCAAGTTTGACAGAAGTTATCCTGCTTAAATCAATCTTCAAGAACCAAATGATTGCAGCATTCCTATTCGTTATCCTAAGCATGGCGATGGGTGCAGGCTTCCTATACAGCTTTATCTTTGGTTAATCAGGTCTGATTCCTAGATAACTCCATTGATAGCAAGATATAGATAATAAAAAAGAGCTCACTTAGTTGAGTTCTTTTTTGTTTAACTGCTTATCAAATAGGAATATCAGACTGGGTTTGGTAGCGCGGCAGAAGTACCGTGTGCAGCAAAAGCATTAGTGGCTAACACATCACAGTGGTGACGATTAATCGTATCGCCGTAGTTGTTGGTTATGACGGGAAACTGAAAACGATACATCGGGATACCGTAGCGGCGCTCTCTTTGCTGACCGATTCGATCTTTGCTTGTCCACAGCAGTCGGTTCTTTGCCGTATAAGTCATACCGTGCATTTTATTGAAATACTCTTCATGACTGCGCATTTGCTCGTACAGTTCGATAATGCGTTGTCGAGAGAAGTTCAATGTCGTGCTCGCTTTAAGCTGCGTGCCCCAACCCGTTAATACCTTTTCCATGAAATCTCTTGTCACTAGTCCTGGGCCAGTAAGTAACCCCGCGCCTTTACTTCCTCCTGAGGTATTCGCATTACCCACCAAAGTACCGTGTCGGCCTGGCATGTAGGTTGTGTAATATTTAGTGGAAGGGGACAAGCGTGGCATTCTCGCTTTGACGCTCGATCGCAATGTTCTGTTGGCGCGCTGCCATACCGTGTTTCAGGTCAGCCGCTAATTCCTGTGAATCTTTTAACCAATCTTGATATTTTTGGTTGGTTGCAAAAGGTCAAGCCGATTTTGCAGGGCGAGATTCACTAAGCAGTCCTTTGGCTCGCTTCATGTAGTCATTTTTATCTTGTTGGCTCCCGCGCAAGATATTCAGCACATAGCACATAGCACATAGCGCATGTTGCTGTCGATACCTTTGCCTAGCAACGTTCCTTTAACTCCGGAGTACGTGTCATCTTTGCCTTGCTTCAACCATTCGTTTTGATTCCCACAGCCAACTCCATCCACTTGAATGTAGTCAATCATGCCTCTGCCAGTCGTATTCTTCGCTAACGTAGAAATCAACTCGCCTGACACGTAGTTTTTATGATTGTTGTCTTCTGAGTTGGATCCTGTTCCACAGAAGAATACGGTAAATACGCTCATCTTTTGCCTTTTACATGATGATTAAGATTGGAATCAGTATAGAAGTGATATGAAAAATTTATAAGATTGAATGAGTTAGAGAGAGGCATTGCTCCGAAAGTTGATATAATTAGCCTGAAAAAAGTTTCGCTATCCAACTTTAGAGTGCTGTTTATCTATAATCTTAAAATTATCATCAATATCTATGTTTTCTTATTGTTAATGTAATGGTGTGGATATTTTATATTTCGGGTTGATAATTGGACTGTTTTTACATCGATATCTAGTATTTGTATAAGGCCGAGCAATCCAATAGCATTCATTAATATTCAGAATGTTACGTTTATTTGACGGTGAAAGTGTCAAAAATATGGAGTTAATGAATGAGAGATAAATTAAAAATTTACTGTCTTGGGGGCCCAATCGTTGATACGGAAGATCGATTTGATATTGCACAAGTAAGTGATATTGAACAACTACCAGAGTTGTTAGGTGGTGTAGTTGTTCTAAACACAGAAGTCAGTGTACAAGATGATGTATTAAGTCAACTTCACCGTTGCAGAAAGTTTTGGTCTTGGAAGATCTATGTATTTGAAACTAGTGCACTATCAGTTTGTTTATCTGATGGAGTTTTAAATCAAGATACTATTGAGGAAGAACTTATCCAACATAGTAGAACGTTGAACAGTGTTTCCGAATCGATGGATACTTTAAACCCTTTAATTGGATGGTTAGGGTTAGAGCAAGATCGACGACTAGTCCCTCATCGATCCCTGACCCTGAAGTCGATATATTCTTACCCTTTAGTCGACTTATATTATCCAGAGTTAAGTTCTACATACCGTTTTGTTTTGTCAGAAACCAAGCGTGATACGTTTGAATATGACGAGTTGATCAATCGAGTCCGTGTATGTTCTGACTGCGCTAGCGCTCATTTGAATTACATCGAAGTGTGCCCTTCATGTAAAGACATTGATATTACCGAGCGTGTCTCATTACATTGTTTCACTTGTGGTCATGTAGCCGAACAAAGACAATTTAAACGTAACCATAAACTGGAATGCCCTAAATGTTTAACTCAACTTCGTCATATCGGTGTGGATTATGACCGCCCGTTAGAGACTCATTCATGTAACGTTTGTTCTCATTCCTTTTCTGAAGCTGAGACTTTGGCTGTTTGTTTTAGTTGTGACGCCAAAAATGATGTGTCTCAGTTGGTTGTCAGGAAAATCTATTCATTAAAATTAGGTGTGCAGGGCGAGTATATATTCCGTCACGGCGTGAAATTATCAGCTCCAGAGCTGACACTACGCGGCAAAGTAGACAGCGGGTATTTTTCAAACCTCCTTGACTGGGTAAATCGTATCGCTATCCGTCATCAAGAAGAGCACCTTCTCCTAGGGTTACATCTTCCTGACTTAGCTCAATATATATCTAAGAATGGAGATGCGAAAATGTTTGCTTTGATTGAACAAATTACTGAGCGACTTAACGGTTTGTTTCGAGACTCAGATATTTGTTGTCAGTACAAAAGCGATGTTCTTTTCGTATTCATGCCTAAAGCTAAGATGGAACATATGAATGTTCTGCGTGAAAAAATAGAAGCCCTTTGTCTACTTATTGAAGACGATGATTTCACATTGAATGTGTTTGCTTGGAGCCTTCCTGACCTCATGGTTAAAGAGGACGTTGGGGCTTGGTTAGAGAGTAAAGTCGGCGAAATTTATGCTGTCGAATAGCCTCAATCTGCAACAATATTTTTGGGGGATGTTGCTCGAAAATACAGAGCTATGGCTCATGCTGTTCCCCATGATGGTTATTGTTGAACTGCCACTTTTTTTACTCGTGTTAACCGGGATATTTCGTTGGTCTTATTCTGAGAGAGATATTGAGATAACAGAATACCCGAGCATCTCTTTCGTCATTACTTGTTATGGCGAAGGGGATGCGATTGAAATTACGATAGACACACTAGTTGAGCAACTGTATCCCGGAAAGATTGAAGTGTTAGCGGTAGTTGATGGTGCAGCTCAGAATGAAGATACCTATAAAGCTGCGATTCGAGGCGAGAAGAGACATCAATCTGTAAAAAATCGAAATGTTCGAGTTATACCCAAGTGGCAAAGGGGAGGAAGAGTATCAACGTTGAATGCTGGTTTAGATAATGCCACTGGCGACTTTGTTATAAATGTTGATGGCGATACTTCTTTTGATAACGATATGGCACTGCAAATGATGAAGCAATTTACTGACAAGAATGTGATTGCTTCGGGTGGCGCGTTGCGTGTAAGAAACTGGCAGGACAACTTACTTACTCGTATGCAGTCTTTAGAATATATGCTGTCTATGCAAGCAGGAAAAACAGGGCTCTCAAATTGGGGAGTGCTAAATAATATTTCAGGAGCCTTTGGTGCATTTAGAAAAAATGTATTAAAACAAGTTGGTGGCTGGGATACGCATACGGCTGAAGACCTAGATTTAACGATGAGGCTTAAGCAATACAAAAAACGCTACCCAAATAATAGATTGGCTTTTGCACCAAGAGCTGTCGGTCATACTGATGTGCCTCATACCTTGAAAGGGTTAGTACAGCAAAGGCTTAGATGGGACGGAGATTTATTGTTTCTGTTTTTGAGGAAACACAATGAAGGGCTAACTCCCCGTTTACTGGGTTGGGGAAACTTCATTTTCACTCTCGTTTATGGTGTTTTGCAAAATGTATTGCTGCCGATTCTAGTTTCAGTGTTCATGTTTTATATATTTTTGGTGTACTCGATTGATTTTGTTGCTGCATTGATGATTCTAATTTATTGCGTGTATTTGTTTACCGTAATTCTATTTTTTACGGTTTACATTGGTTTAGTTTCTGAAAGGGAGAAAGAGGATCTAAGAATGGCTAAATGGCTACCTTTATATCCTTTTTATCAGTTTTTTATGCGGTTGATTACGGCGTTCTCCATGATTAATGAATTATTTAGAAGAAGTCACGAAGAGTCGAGTATGGCTCCTTGGTGGGTATTGAAAAAAGGCAAAAGGTTTTAGCAATGAAAGTAAAATTTCATCTGGATAAAAAAAACAAACCTCAATCGGATGACGGTGTAAAGGTTGCTTACGGGCAAGCAAAAAGAGGGGGCTATCGCTTTCGTTGGTATTTGATCTTGAGCTTGGTAATAAGCCCTCTTTTATTTGTGGCTTATTTTTTCTTGAAGACAAATTTTCTCGTGATTGCGCCCGCTATTGTTACGTCTTATCCAGTTACTCTGACTGCTAAGGTTGCAGGCATTGTTGGGCCGATTCCCATAGACGACGGAACTCAAGTGGAGCGAGCACAGACTGCAATTCAATTGACGAATTTGGAAATTGAAGCTCAAATTGAGTTTATACATGCGGAGCTGTTAGGGTTAAAAGTCAATTTACCAACTGATATGGAAGCATTGCACTTAAACGGTATTGCAGAAACACGTCGGAACCTTAGTAAAGTACAGCAAATTCAAAAACGTTATGAAGAATATCGTAAAAAAGGACAAGTATCGGATGTCGATTATGCCAGTATTGTTGGGATGGGTAACTCGCTGAACAATCAGTTGAACCAACAAAAGCTTGATTATCAAAGCGCGAAATTGGCTGAAGAGGAGCGGGAGTTAGCTGGACCAGTTAGTCAGGCTAGACGTTCATTGATGAAAGACTTGGCCCTTAAGCGTGTAAGAGAACAAGAGTTATCAATAAAGTCTCCCTATGCGGGTCGCGTCGTAGATATACATGTTGTTGAAGGGCAACGTGTTTTTGAAGGCGATGAGCTAGTGACGATAGCAAAAAATACCGTTCCTCATATCGTGGCTTACCTAGACCCTAAATATTTGGAAGACGCGGTAAAGGGAGCAAATGCGTTGGTAAAGTTTCCTAACGGTAGCTCTTTCGAAGCTGAAGTGTCCGATTCTGTAGAAGTTGTGAGTAAATTACCAAGCCAGTTAGTCAGCCCGTTTGAAGGTCAGCCTGCGTATTTGAAAGTTGTATTGGATTTTATTACAGCACCGCCAGAAGAGTATTGGGTTGAAGGGATGACAGTTGAAGCTCGTTTTTAGTGCGGATGTTAACTGAATAAAAGAGTAAATGGAGCGATGATCGCTCCATTTTTATTTCAATAGCTATTGGGTTGAATCAGAAGTCTCTTAAATCTAGCTCATTGTTGATCAACACGACGCACTGAGAAGCGAACAACATGTTTGGACCTAAGCTGATTTTCTCTGTTCCCAGACGTTTTAAGCTGTTGTAGCTCTTCTTCGGCATAGGGATGTGGTCAGTTAGAAGGAAACATGGGTTTTCAGCAATCTCTGCATCGCGGATAAAGTCACCTTTCTTGTCCATCATGTACAGCTGGTGGTCTTCGGCTAGCTCTTTAACTAGCTTTTCAAAACTCATAGTACGAACAGTGATGCCTGGCTCAACCTGACGCGTCTGTTCTTTTGTCATACCTTGAGAAGCGTCAACCGCTCTTACTACCGCTGACAACAATGCAGACTCATGGAAGCCACCAATATTGGTGATCTCGTTTGAATCGAATGTAATCGTACGTGAAAAGTCTTTAGTACTTTCTAATACAAGGTGTACGGTGACATTCTCACGGTGAGATTGAGCAACGAAGATCGTGTTCATCAGAGTATGAGCCAGAATCTCAGTATGAGCATCTTGCCCAACACCTTCTAAGATAAGTTTGCTCTCTGTAGGGGCTGCGCGAGCGCGTAATACAAATGAACGCATGGAATGTACCTTGTCAGTATGTGATAAAGCGAAACGGGCTTTATCAACATGAATTGATGAATAACCAAAATTGTGGCGGTATGTAACTCTTTTCTATTAATGAAGTCAAATAGAGTTGCGTATAGCGCCAACCAGAAGAACTCTGCGTATTAAATAGAGAATGACCACATTACAAGATGGTAAGGGTTGAAGCGACCCAATGTTTACGTAGATAGTATGCGCAAATTATTAGGTGACTTACATAAGGAAGTAGTCGATGAAGTTACAGAAGATTAATAAAGAAGAATATAGAAAGAAGATGAACCTGCTGTTGGTTTCGTTGGTTGGGTCACTCGCAGTGTTCGCCATTGTATTCGGAACCATACTGATCGAGCTATTCGGTTCAGGGCAATCAATCGCAGGCGAATCGACAGG
>NZ_PIGC01000021.1:0-90500 GCF_003050065.1 Vibrio sp. 10N.286.51.C3
AGCAAGCGCCTGACATATCTGTTCTTGAAGCTCAGGGCTCACCAATACATCAGATACACCATTCAGTGCAGCTTTTCCTTCGACTTTGCCATGTCTTAGCAGATAGATGTTTTTGGTTGTTCCATTGACCATGTGCGTGACCTAGGCTTGAGTATCAAGCAAGTGATTGGATGGTTTTAAGCTCAGTGGTAACCCTGCTGCGACCAGAGTGACTCGTTCAACAACGCGAGCTAGTGATTGGTTCATGCGTCCCGCATTGTCTACAAACAAGCGCGACACTTTACCCAGCGGCACGACACCTAAGCCGACTTCGTTAGAGACCATGATAATTTGCGCCGGACTGTGCTCGACGCTTTTGACCAATACTTCAACCACGGCTTCAACCTGTTCATTGGTTGCATCTTCGCCGAGTTCAAAGATGATGTTGTTCAACCACAATGTTAGGCAGTCAATCAACACCACATCTTCTTTCTCAAAAGACTGCAGTTTTTCGGCTAACTCAACGGGTACTTCATGCTCGATCCACTGTTCTCCACGACGTTGTTGATGGTGCGAGATTCGTTCTCGCATTTCGTCATCAAGATACGTCGCTGTCGCAATATAATTGAGGCGTCCATTTGAACATGCTTCAAACGCACATAATGCTTGTTGCTCTGCAAAACTCGACTTACCTGAACGAGCCCCGCCCAATACCAGATAGCTGTTTCGCTGTCTTGTTTGACTAATTTGATTCGTGTTTGTCATAGGAAACCGTTATAGAAAGCCATTGTAAAATGCAGTAATGAATACCAGGTAAATCAATAACTCCATCAATTGCTGTGCTGCCCCCAAACAGTCGCCAGTAAAGCCACCTATTCGAGCCGTTAACCACTTTTTGAAACCTGCTCTGAACAGATAGGCGACGACCGATAAAACCATAGCGAATTCAAGACCAAACCACAGGCTAGGTAGTACGCCCACAAACAATAAAAAGACAAGTTCACCTTTAGTTTGCTTGTTGGCCAATGGCTTACTCTTGCTCGTGTCCAAATCACTGACATAAGGCATGTCGTAAATCAGCGATGCTGCGATCGCTCGGCTAAAGGTGTAGCTCGTCACGATGACCATAAACAACCCAGTCGAGCTGACGAGTTCATGCAGCAGAACCCACTTACCAAGCAATGCCATGATCAGCGCAGACGCACCATATGTACCAATTCGGCTGTCTTTCATGATGGTCAAGCGGCGTTCAAGTGTCATACCGCCACCGATGCCATCCGCCATGTCAGTCAAGCCGTCTTCATGGAAAGCGCCAGTGAGCATTAAGCTGAAACTCATCATCAAGAAGATGGCAATCGAACTCGGTAATACTGTATTAAGCAGCAAGAACACACCGCCACACAACAGACCAAGTAACAAACCAACCGTTGAAAAGTAGCGACCAGAACGATTCATTCGCTCTGTTGAATAAGGCGTGTTCTTTGGCATTGGCAATCGAGAAAAGAAACCCATCGCCAGCGCAAACAGCTCCCATTGATAAGTGACTCGATCTTTCAACGATCCTTCTGGAGTATCACTCATTAAACCGTGACTCCAGCGCTTTCGAAGCTCGCCATGTTGTTATAGAACTCGGCCGCCGCACGAATAATTGGCATCGCCAAAGCTGCACCAGTGCCCTCGCCCAATCTCAACCCAAGATCAAGCAACGGCTCAGCGTCTAGTAGCTCTAACAGAATTTTGTGCCCTGACTCTTCAGAGCGATGTGCAAAAATCATATAGTCACGGCAGTTCGGTTCAATTAAGGTCGCGACATACGCCGCAACCGACACGATAAAGCCATCGACTAATACTGGTGTTCTGTTTTGGTAAGCACCAAGGAAACCACCGACCATTTGAACGATTTCATAACCGCCGACTTGTGCTAGTACCTCTTTAATATCTTTAACTTCAGTCGCATCTAAACCTTTGCAACGCGCAACACCTTGCTCAACCACAGCCACTTTACGTGTAAGCTGTTCATTGTTGATGCCAGTTCCGAGGCCAACACATTCATCTGCAGAGCGATTCGCTAACACACTTAAAATCGCTGACGCGCTGCTGGTATTGCCGATGCCCATTTCACCAAACATGATGATATTAGTGCCATTCGAAATGGTTCTAGATACAAGCTCGCTACCTAGGCCAATCCCACGTTCCACCGTTTCTAAACTCATTGCCGCTTCATTGGCAAAGTTATTGGTTCGCGTACCTAAACGCTGAGAGATCAACATGTCACTGTCAGATTCCACAGGCAACAATATCCCCGTGTCGACTACTGTGATATCGATGTTATTCACCGCACAGAAGCAATTGATCGCCGCGCCACCGCTTAAGAAGTTCAACACCATCTGTTGTGTGACGGCACTTGGAGCAATACTCACACCTTCATCTGCTATGCCATGGTCGCCAGCAAAAATGATGATACTTGGCTTATTTAATTCAATGTGTTCAACCGCAGCTTGTTTGCCTTGGCTCTGAATCAATGCCAGTTGATGTGCGACTTTTTCGAGTAAGCCAAGCGCACCGAGCGGCTTGGTTTTTTGGTCAATACGGTGTTGGATGTACTGCGAGTATTGGGTATCTAACATAGTTTTAAAAACGCTTATTCTGGGTACGGTTTAGTTAGGAAAGCTATTTAGGGCGTGCTACAGAGAACACATTAGAAAGCGTCGCGTATTCACCGCCGCCCAGTCGAGATAAAGGATCAAGTGCTAGTGCATCAATCTTCAAGCGATCGCTCTCTTTATCGATCACACCTTCAGAGATATACACCTGTTCAACTTGAGCAAAGATAAGGCTTTGCGGTACTTCACCGACTTCTTTAACTTCATACAATGTGCAGCCAAAAGCCACGGCGCACTCTTTCACTCTCGGTAAAGAAAAGCCCTCAAATTCAACCAGCTCAATATTATTCGCGGTTACTTCAGAATCACCATGATCGAGAGTGGCAGCTGTTGCCGTCATTATTTCTGCAGAACTTGAAGAGGCGATATGGATCACCAGCTTACCCGTTTCAAGGGCGTTACGAGTGGTATCTTTGATTTCGCCCGTTGGCTTCTTCCCGACCGACAACATCAGTAGCGGTGGATTGCTGGAAACGGGTGTGAAATAAGAGAAAGGCGCTAGGTTGTACTCTTGGTCAGAAGATTCCGTCAATGCCCACGCAATAGGGCGAGGAACAACGGTTTGTGTCATCAGGTGATAAATCTGAGTGGGAGCAAGAGTATCAAGCTTGAAGTTCATAGCACGTCCTTGGTCTATGTGAATTACGACTCAGTTTACGTGTTAAGAAGAGTCGTATCTATGGCTAAGTACTAGAAACCGCAGAGAGTGTTCTTAATTTAGACAGATCACGTTAGTTTTTTCTCAAATTGACAATCAAATTGACGAACCCTATAACACCAACAATTCTGATAATAGATTTATCAATAACTTACATTTTGGCATCGTTTATGCTTTATCTAAAACACTTGTTAATCTCTCCATTGATAAGTACCCATACAGTGAATTCCCACAACACTGACGCTACACAAAGAAACACAAGCGATAGAAATACTCAACAGAACAGCGATTTAGGAGGTGTAATGATTCCGAACTCAAGTAAAAGAAAGCCAAATAAATCAAATAAGAAAACCAGCAAAAAGGTAAGGAAAATCCCACTGTCCTTCACCTAGTAAGCAGCAAAGCAAGTAACAAAGCCCGTCGCCCAGCGGGCTTTGTTATGTTTGAGACTCAACCAATACCGGATTCAGATCCCTACTATATTAAATACGTCATTAGCCACTCAGCATTCGCCCCTCATTTATCAAACTTTTATTCGCTTAAAATTCAAACACTGTTTATATTAAACAAGCACTTGTGAAGCGAGTAAGGGGTTAGGATGAGCATTTCTGGAGACAAAACATCGGTCGTAGTGGCTGGTGCTACTGGGCTAATTGGCCAACATGTGATGAAACTGCTCACCGACGAACCTGCCGTCGAGCATATCTATGCCCTATCTCGAAGAGCACTAAATTCACAGTTTGACTCCAACAAGCTCCACACGCTTATTCACAGCGACCTGCAAGTCACCAGTTGGGACGATAGCCAAGCCACGCCAAATCTTGGCGTTATCTGCTTAGGTACGACTAAGAAAAAGGCAGGATCAAAAGAAGCACTGCGCAAAATCGATGTGGAGCTGGTTAGCCAAGTCGCTCAGTCGATGAAATTTCTTGGGGTTCAACGCGTCGCGGTCGTTTCTAGCTATGGCGCTTCACCAGATTCCTATTCGCACTACCTTCGTTGCAAGGGGCAAATGGAGCAAAACTTAAAACGTATTGGCTTCAAGCAACTTTTCATCGCACGCCCCGGACCGCTGGTTGGTGAGCGTGATGAACCAAGAGCTGATGAAAAACTCCTGCAAAGTGTCTTTCCTCTGCTGTCTCCATTTATGTTTGGTAAGTTCAAAAACCTACGCCCTATTCAGTCGGAAGACGTAGCTAAAGCAATGTTGTTCCGATTATTCGAAAATAATTTCCAAAATATCGAAATTTACTCGTCAAGTGACATGCTCAATTTATTGGCAAAATATCGCTAAAAAGCTCACCTATTCATCACAATGTTGAATATCCACCCATCCTATTGAGTGGATATTACTAATCGTTCTATTAAATTACTTTTCCTTATTTTACGTTTTGTTACAGGTCGCTACTGTAGCTAACAGTATTTGCGCCCATATATCTAAGCGCCCTATCGATTTAAAGAAATTCATAAGGAAAACAAATGTCATTTTCAGCTATCGCTGCCTTAGCGGTATTCACTGGTATCCTCTTCTTTCTCTACGGACAGCAGAAAAAAGAAAACACGTTATCGCGCTTAGTTCTATTAGGTTTAGTTTTTGGTAGTGCTTTCGGCCTTGGTCTTCAGCTGCTATTTGGTGAAGGCAATCCTGTTATTAACGAAACGCTAGACTGGGTAAACATTGTTGGTCGTGGTTACGTTGGCTTACTGAAAATGGTCATCATGCCATTAGTACTAGTTTCAATGATTGCGGCGGTAGTTAAGCTTGAGAAAGGCGGTTCACTGGGCAAGATTTCTGGCATCACCATTTCTGTCCTGCTAGCAACCACAGCAATCTCTGCGATTGTTGGTATTGTTGTTACGCAAGCATTCGGCTTATCTGCGGAAGGCTTAACAGAAGGCGCTCGCGAAACAGCACGTATCGCAACACTAGAAAGCCGCATTGGCAGCGTTTCAGACCTAACAATTCCGCAGATGCTGATTAGCTTTATTCCGACTAACCCATTTGCAGACCTAACGGGCGCTCGCTCTACGTCTATTATCGCAGTGGTTATCTTTGGTGTGCTAACGGGTATCGCTGCTCGTAAAGTGATGGCAGAGAAAGAAGAACTAGAATCTCCAATCCGTACCTTCGTTGAAGCGGCTCAATCTATCGTGATGCGCTTAGTTAAGATGATCATGGCACTAACACCATATGGCATCGCAGCGTTAATGGCGAAAGTAGTGGCAACATCAAGCGCTTCTGACATCTTAAGCCTACTAGGTTTCATCGTAGCGTCTTACGTAGCGATTCTACTGATGTTCGTTGTACACGGTGTGTTGGTTTCTTTTGTTGGTGTGAACCCGAAAGAGTACTTCCAAAAGATCTGGCCAGTACTGACGTTCGCTTTCACGTCTCGTAGTTCTGCAGCAACGATTCCACTGAACGTTGAAGCTCAAATCACTAAGCTTAACGTACCACCAGCGATTGCTAACCTGTCTGCCTCTTTCGGTGCAACGATTGGTCAAAACGGTTGTGCGGGTATCTACCCTGCAATGCTTGCAGTTATGGTTGCACCTACGGTTGGTATTGACCCAATGGACATCAACTTCATTCTGTCTCTGATTGCTATTATCACAGTGAGCTCTTTCGGTATTGCTGGTGTGGGTGGCGGTGCAACATTCGCGGCGCTTATCGTACTGCCAGCGATGGGGCTTCCTGTAACTATCGCAGCACTGCTTATCTCTATCGAGCCACTTATCGATATGGCACGTACAGCGCTTAACGTATCTGGTGCAATGACAGCCGGTACTATCACAAGTCGCCTATTGGGTAAGAAAGACAAGCAACAAGATCTGGAACAAGCGAACGCTTAATTCTGAATCAAACAGCTCGACCAACAAAAAAACCGATGCATGTGCATCGGTTTTTTATTATTACCGTTTTTATATGGAGTGAATTAGATTTAAATAACCCTATTAATTTATATGCCAATATTTAGAAAGGTGTTGTCGAACAATAAACAAGCGATTTTTAGAATGATCTCATTGATAATTGTGTTTAATAGAAAAAATCGTGCATTTGTTCAATAAAACAATGAGTTAGCTATGAACGATTAACATAACTGATATATCATGCACCGCTTCAGTATGTCACATCATTTTGGCACCAGTTCGATAACAGGATCCTCATGAGCTTTATTATACTTTTACTTCTTCTACTCTTCGTTTTCATAACACGCTTACTTCAATGGCGAGCAACTTCCACTTTTTTATCTCTTGTTCTTATATCGTCATTTGTGTTGATTGGTTCAGGTTTTATCCCTCGTTATTTATTAGATGACCTGCAAGCAAATTACGAAAGTAAGCCTGAGATCCAATGGTCGGATAATAATTCGATTGTTCTTCTGGGTGCAGGCACGCAGCTAATTAAAAGCAGACAAGAGTTCGAGCCTGCCTTTTTCTCTTATGGCCGAATCAGCGAAACAGCCAGCCAATATAAAGATTGTTCGGAAACGCAAGCCACTTGCAAAGTGATCATCAGTGGTGGCGATGCACAAAACAACGGTGTCACCGAAGCAGAAGTTTATCAACAACAATTGCTGAGACTTGGCGTTCCGATGGGTGACATCATTCAAGAGCCAAATAGCGTCAACACTTGGAAGAATGCACAGCTTACTAGTGACCTAATGAAGCATCATAAATTCGACAACATTGTACTGGTTTCATCTGGCCTACATATTCGTCGCAGCGAGCTCTACTTCAACCACTTCGGCTTGAATGTTGTTCCAGTGAGAGCCGATTATATGGCGGCTCAAATTTCATGGCTGCCATTGTGGTACAACTTTGCGGTCACAGATTTTGCTATGCATGAACAGATAGGATTTGCTCGTTACAACATCTACAACTTTATGGGCTGGAACAGCAAACGCGAAAAGCCAGGTGATGCGTAATAAGACACTTGCCGATTACCGAGGGCTGCTCTAAGTAAGGTAGTCAAATCACTATAAATGAAAATGCAGCGATAACCCTTGGGTTATCGCTGCATTTTTGTATCTGTTTTGTCTATGTTCTTTACCAACTATGCAAAACAATCAGTATCAACCTGTTTGTTGAACTCGCCACCTTTCATCATTTCATCGAAAGCTTTACACACACCTCAAAAGGTATCCCGTACCTGAGTACGCACCGCTCAATAAAAAAGACAGAGAATAAAGAGAAAAATCTTTATCAAATGATACTTTAATCATTAAATGAGCCTGAAATTAAAGAGAATTTCTTTTCAATTCAATTCAGTATTTTTGCGATCGTTTTATATGACAGAGTACA
This sequence comes from Vibrio sp. 10N.286.51.C3, assembly GCF_003050065.1. NCBI lineage: Bacteria > Pseudomonadati > Pseudomonadota > Gammaproteobacteria > Vibrionales > Vibrionaceae > Vibrio > Vibrio sp. 10N.286.51.C3. The sequence continues at coordinate 7,606 of NZ_PIGC01000021.1, forward strand.
CGCCGCTAGGAGCCCTCGGCTTCAAAATAACACATATAAATAATATCTAATAAAAAAGCCAAACAATGGCAATTAGGAACTCATTAATGTTCAACGTCAGTAAAACTGCGCTCTTTATCGCTGCCACATCATTAACGTCTTATTCTGTTAATGCCAAAATCTATTCAGACCAAGTCGTGTTGGATAACCTCGGTGAAGATATCTGCCGTTCCGATTATCGTCCGCTCAGCAATACAGAAGCTCAAGAACACAAAACCTCCCTACTATCTCGCATGAATGTATGGGACATTATTGGCCTTCAAAATGACTGGGTGATCATGGGGTCTGGCTACCACGGGCTCATCAAACATGGGCAACCAAGCGACAATACTTGGTGCTACCCCAACACCCCAGACGCAGGCCTGCCATACTACGAAGCGCAAGCCATTGAAACGAACAACAACCTTGATGTTCAAAACGCTTTAGTCAGCGACAACACGAACTTTATCAGACCACTGAGTTACTTAGCCCATAACCTGGGTTACGCTTGGGTTGGAGGCGATAGCGCGCGTTATGTGGGTCAAGATATGGCGATTAAACCGCTTAACAATGGTTGGGAGATTAAAGGCAATAACGATGGAAGCTGTGCCGGTGATCGCTGTAATGAGAAGGCAAGCATCACTGTAGATAACTTCGCTTACACGCTCGATAACACATCGTTTTTACACGGCTCTATCACAGAGACCGACCAAGAGCTGATTGAAACCGTCTCGGCTTATGCGATCAATGATGGAGATCAGCCTAAACAAATCATCGTTGACCTTCATTTTCAGCAATCCACACAATGGCGTAAAACACAGCGCTTCGACCTTGCTGATTCAGTCGTCATTGATGAAACCTTTCACTGGCCACAAGTTGGCAAAACAGAGGTAAGAGTCGCGCTAGAAGAAGGCCAACGTTTCTCTGATACCAATAGTGGCGCTCATTTTGAGCCGACGGATCTACAAGCCATCATTACCGTCCCTGCTCATTCCGTGCTGCCTTTTCAAGTCGAGTTCTTACGCTCTACCATCTCTTACCCATACCGTATCAAGACAAACATGAGTTACGACGTGAACTTTACAGGTTTCCTTCGTTATAGCGGCAACGCGCTAAGCTCACACCCAACCAACCGCCCTACTGTCTCACACACCTTCACCATGGGAGCCACCAGCGAAGATCAAGCCAATATCCGTTACCAGTGGGATCACCGCTATATTCCTGGAGAGATGAAATGGTGGGATTGGAGTTGGGCAATCAACACCAATGGCTTGAATAGCATGCAGTACGCCGCAGGTGCCAGTGTGCGTCCTTTCTACACCTATGTTTCAGGCCAGTTTAGTGCGGAGTCACAATATTCTGGAATGATAGATATCGGCGCTGAGCACGCTGCTAATTCATTTGATGTCATAGAGGTATTAACTAACCACACAACCTACTACGCGGGTGATATTAAAGTGGTTACTGATTTTAACCCTGCGACTCTTGCTCGACTTGGGTATGAAGATGCTCAGCTTGTGATAAACCCTTTACAGCAGTAAACAAACTCATATCTCCCCCCTTACCTAAGCTCATCACTCTGGTGGTGAGCTTTTTTTGTAATACCTCTATCAACACAACCAAACCTATCTTGAATCTCAGAAACCAAACAAGGCTCGTACCAGTTGGTGAGAAGCTATCTCGATAGATACAGCTAACTATCCAAAAAGAAATACTATGAAAAACAAAAACACGTTATGGCGGTTCGCTGCGATTATATATAGCCCCATATCTGTCGCATTTTGTCTTAGTGACGACGTCCAAGATACTCAATCATTAGATGCGATTAACCAGAATCGTATAACGTCATGGGCTCGGAACGAAGTTTATTCAGAGCCACAGTTTGGGATTGCACTAGGCGAACTCGAGCAAGATGCTCATACGAACTCTTTTTCGGCAGCTTGGCCACAAACAGAACAAGCACTAGCGAGCGTCCCTCAAACTTTTGAAAGTCCACTAAGCGAACAAAGTCTATTCAGTCGCCTCGGTAAAGCGGGCTCTTCTACGTTGGAAGTTTTAGGGCCAGTTGGAGATGCGGTCGCTGTGGGCTTTTGGCTAGACAACATGGTAAGTACATTCTCTAAGGAATCCTCTACCCGTCTTGATGAAGCCGCTTCTGTTTTTTCCATCATTCCTCTCGTTGGTGACGAGTTAAACCTATTGTCGAATGATATTAAGTACTTCGCAGCGAAAGAAAAAATTGAAGAGTTTGAAAGCCAATCACATTACGTGTTTAGTGACCACTCGTCAGAGTTTTATCGCTTCCATCACAAAAAAGAGGACGCAATTACTCTACTTAACAAATACGACAATCACGTATTACAGAGTGCCAAAATGTATGTCGACCACTTACTTCTTGAAGCTAACACAGAATATCGCCGACTGACCGCTGCATACGATAGGCAACTTTCTAAGCAAATGGCACGCATTGATTTAGAAATGTTGAAATCTATCGCGCATGTATCGCCTGAATCAAATCTGCACCAACCTATATGCCACAACGTTCACTCCTCTTTAACAGAACTAGAACGCTGTATTCGCACTGAAGGGCCCTCACGTATTGGCAATTTAGTTAATAACCTAAACGAAGATGACTACCACGCGCTCGCTTTAAAATTACATAGCAAGAAAAGAGAGCTCGTTGAAATCGCTTTACGCCGACTATCCACGCACAGAATGAACATAGTTAAAAGGCTAATAGAAAGGTCAAAACCTCACGTCGCATCGATCATAACACACAGCAAAATCAACCGAAGTACATTGGAATTTCAAGTCAGGCAAAGTGGACTGAGAGAGTATGCAAACGAAGTTTGGGGACTTGATTATCTCAGTGAAGAGCAACTTAAAACTGCTACCTTACTGATACGCCCAGCCAGAGAATGTTGGGGAGTTCCTGCCATTGTACCAGGAGGCATTAAAGCCTCTGTCGATGCGTGTAAAGACTCTGGTGCATTATACGATACTTACCACCCTAAAAAGGACCCAGAGTTATCAGAAGTGTTGCTAAGAAAGGTTGAACTTAATGTCGAACAGTATATTGCATCAAGAGTTATTGATGGTTGGCCAGCTGGCTTATTTAAAACTCACTTAATCAACACTGCTAACGCCTACATATCAGGCCAGTCGTCGAACAAACTATTTGAAGAGCTCCTGTCCAAGTTAGCAAACCAGGAGGCTCTCCCCTACCAAACGTCTTTCAATGATTACCTAGAGAGCAAAGGAGTTGACAGCTCTGACCCCAATAATCGCAACAGTTGGTATCAGATTAGCCGTTGGTACGAGTTGCTGCTAACAGAACGACCAAGTGGTGGGGTATTAGATCAAATCAAACAATATGAAATTTTTAAACACTTTATTCAGCCTCAATTCAAGATAGCTATTACCCTTTCTTACATACGCTCTCTCAATTACTCAGTACCCTACCCAAGCGTATACTCTGCAGCAAACCTTAGGTTTTATGCCCCTCAAATGGCAGACATACTCGATAACGTGATGTCGCAACCTGGCGCTCACTTTGAGCGAAACTTTCAAAGCGCCATTGACAGCATAACGGAAAAGGCGATGAAAGCGACAAATGCCAACCAACTTCAGTATTTATTGGGCGATCTTTCTCTCTATCTTCAAATCGCACAGCATCAACAGTCAGAATCAAATATATCAACCAACAGTAAACATCAACTGTTCAACAGCACGCTATCACCTCTTCATCTGAGCTACCTATCACAAGACCATCAAGACACCATTGCGTTTCAAATTGGGGAGATCTCTACCCACCAGCTTTGGTCACAACTTGCCGATATCAAGAGCACGTTAAGCCAAGGGGATATTCAAACGGCAGTTACACAACTAGGAGTCATCGTAAAGGAGGATGACTTTACTATGCTTCCACACATCAACCATCTGCTGCTTAGAGAGCTAGAAGATTGGATTGAAATCCAATTGGCACTAGAGGAATAAGTCTATGAAACATAACATTACACGAATCTTCTTGGTCTTGTTGCTGATCATTAATTCAAGCGGTGCATTTGCTGGAAAAGGTTCTGAATTTGGACTCTTTTATGATGATCCAGACGGCGTAAAAGTCATCGAAGGATACAATTCCACGGCTTATGGAAACCTCTATCGCATGTCCAGAAATCTATACGTGCAAACCAAGAGTGACGCCTACCTTGCAGACATGAGCGTGTTAATTCGCAACCTGCAACTATCGCCAACAGGGCGTGAGATTTTGCGACAAATCGCGACCTACGAACCAGTAAATGCACCCGATGATGCTGTTGAACCGTTAGTTGAACATACGGTTGGAGTCGATCAATCAAAGGCCACTGTTGTCACTGTGATCAGGGAGCCTGAAGGCCCAGGCCGACTATTCGAGACAGTACCTTCGATATTCGAAGATCAACAAAAAGCTTCACTGGCATGGCAACGACAATTCAATGGTAAAGGTGTATCGAATACAATACTCTTCTCCACCACAGAAATGGTTAACATTCCAGGAAAGAACACACCATTTGATCAAACTGTCGCTTTAGGACATGAGCTCATCCACGCTCGAGACTTTGCTTCTGGCGCTGTTCCACAAGGCAGTACACCTTTGTCTCATCGACATCCCGACACCAACCAAATCACAGAATATGTCATTCCGAATTATGAGTACCAAACGACAGGAATTACACACTACAACAATGCTGAAAATGGGCGAGATCCTGTAACGGAAATCAGTAGTGCCAGACAATCAATGATCACCCTTCGCGAAGAGATGTATTTCCATTGGAAAGCACTGGGACAAGAAAAGGCTAAGGCGTATTTAAAAAATGAAAAAGTAGTGAGCGAGTTTCATTTGGCTGATGATCTAGGAAAAACGAAGCGCAATACTTATTGGCCAAAAGAGCACTACGACTATCAACCCTATGCCCTTGAAACTAGACCATCTGCAACACCTCAGCATGCCCCTAAATGGGATACCGTAGAAGGAAAGCAAGCTCATATAGAAGTTAAACAAGCACTCCAAAAGTCATTAAGTGAAGGGAACAAGCCAGCGATTGTTATCGTTGACGCTACCGAACAGCGTCTTTCTCAAAGCCTGCAAAACTCGCCAGCGCTTACACGAAGAGGCCTTAGTAACCAAAGTTCCATTTTAAAATACGCAGCTCAGAACGACATTAAAGTGGTCAACCTATACAGTGCCGCGAATGAAACGCCACTGGGCTCGCTAAAGAAACGGAAAAAGAACCTGCTGTATCGAGCAATTTCCGGCCAAAGAACAGGCGAGACACAAGGTTATCGAGATGTTCAGTACAACGAAGGCAACCAAACAGCCCTAACCTCGGCACTGGAAGACAATGACGAAGTGTTAGTGATGGCCTACTCCGACGGCAAAGTAACAACCAATATTATCGACAATCTTTCAGAAAACATGCAAAAACAAGTAGTGGTATCGCGATACGCTAACTTGGATTACCAGCCATCAAACCTCAGCGCAGAAGAAAGCACTGCCTGGAAATCGCTAGGAAGAAAAGACAATGTAAGAATGCTTGGAGGTGGCAGTCGCTCTCGCTTCAATATATGTAGCATCCAATAAAAAAGGCTTAAAAAGCCAGTTTGCCATCAATAAACGTCGTATACAACTGGCCCTTTGTTAGTGATTAACCGCAATAGCAAAGGGCTGGTTTATGACAAATAAACCCGTTGCGTGACTTAAAAATGAAATCACAACGAAACAAAAGTTTGAGTTAATGGGGCCGGTTATACACTGGGATTCCATCAGGAGGATCTATGAAACACTGCCCATCTTGTTCAACTGAACTGGTCGCAAGAGACGATGTACAAATTTGCCCACGCAATGAAATCGGCGACTGCTATTTTGATGGTTATGAGCAATATCAGCTCGAATATCATCAGTTTAAAAACAACCAACAAGACTCAACGTTCGACATCGTAGACATTGTTGCCGATTAGCAGGCCAAAGCCTTAGTCGGTAACCTACTTACCTACTTACCTACTTATCTACTTATCTACTTATCTACTTACCTACCAGTAAAGCGGTCGTAAGTGAGACACTGGCAATGAATTATTTCTCAAATATAGAGACACGACCGGTTCAGATGAGCCCGTAAATAATTCTATGCAGTTGCCAACATTGAAAAAGCCCCGATGCAAGACGCATCGGAGCTTTTAATACTTCTTCACGCCACAAGTAATTGACGAATTAGATAGCGGTTTAGTCGAGGACTACCACATTAGATCATCAGGGATCACGAAGTCTTTGTACGGGTCATCTTCGTCTACTTCATCTGAGCTTGAAGCTTGAGTATCAACGATAGATTCTTCGTCACGCATCGCGATCTTGTTCGCTACTGCAGTAGGGATAACAACATAGCTTTCGCCTTGACGCGCGATACTTAAGATACCTTTACTGAGTTGCTTTTGAGTCAGATCTTCTACGTAAAGATATTTAACTAGCGTACCATCGGTGAAGTTGTATTTGATCTCACCATTCTTCTGTTCGATCTTGTTCATCTCAATCAGTTGCTTCACTTGAGCTTTAATTTCTTTGCTCAACTGTTGTTCTTTCAACTGTTGGTTTAACTCTTTGTCTTTCGCTTGCTGCGCCAGTTTAGTTTCTTCTGCTGCCGCTTTTGCTTCACGAGACTGAACGCGAGACTTTTTAGAGCCCTTCTTCGCCTTCTTTAATTTTTTCTCATTTACCAAGCCAGCTTTAAGCATTTGCTCTTGGAGTGTTAACTTTGCCATGACTTTCCCAGTTCAGGATTAAAAACGACACTATCATACCTGTTTTTGAGGAATCTGTTTACTGAACAATGGCAAAATTTATGCTGATAGAGCAAGGCGGTTAGCGTTATCCCTTATCGTGATTCACAGCATCCATTTCTGGTTATTTCCCGACCTATGATTTCCACGAAAACACACCACTAGTGACTTAGCCTTAAATCCAAATCGTTCTTCTGTTTGTTAGCGTGCGCGCGTATCACTTATCATTCCGACAAAGCAATATGTTAATTATCAATGAGTAATCGAATTTATAAAACTATGGCATATATCTAATATTTGGATAATTCTGATAGAGTTATAACTCCAATGTCATAACTCTTTACTACGTTATTCTTTAAACCAATCAGTAAGGATAACGTGAAAATGAAAACTCAATGGACTTGCCTGAGTGCATTACTTGTATCAGCTTCATTCATCTCAACCTCGGCTATTGCAGATACCGATGTGTACCTGACCAACAACACCAACCAAGTGATGACGATTCAAACCATTCATACTGGTACCGACCTACTTCAGTTAGGTGATGAGTGGCAGCAACATGTTGAACAAATTGGCCCGTGGGAAACCAAAAAGCTGATAAGTTTCAACCGCTGGACAGGCGTGAAGTCCGGTAAGACATACGAGTTTGACACAGTAGTCTCAAATTCTATTGGGGAGAGCGTCACACTTAATCAAATCATGGAAGGACATTGGTACAACTCAACACTGCAACACGGTTTGAGCGCAGCAGACGTCGACTTAACACTGCATGATGATCGTAATATTCACCGTAATTCAACCGATGCTTTTGATGTGAATACGGAGCTTGCCTCCAAAGCTGATAGCACCGCTCGCTACGATGATATTTACTATACCATCACCCCAGAGAAAATCGATGAGCAACCAGAGCCAGATGCCAACATATTGAAAGTGATGACCTACAACATTTGGGCTCTACCCGCTATCGCTTCGCACATCGGCGATCGTTACTACCTCATCCCTCAATACGTTAAGGGCTACGACGTATTGGCGCTTCAAGAAGTGTTTGCCAACGGACGAGATGAGTTCCTGCGTGAACTGGCAAAAGAGTATCCTTACCAAACTAAAATGCTCGATAAAGAAGGCATCAACATCTACGACGGTGGCGTGATCATTGTGAGCCGCTATCCTATCGTCAACGAAGCACAATACGTATTCCCTGATTGTACGGGCACAGATTGTTTCGCTGACAAAGGGGTGAATTACGCTGAGGTCATCAAAAACGGTCAGGCTTACCACGTGTTCGGTACTCACACCGCTTCGTTCGATACGGACACAGCGCGTGACTATCGTCAGCGTCAATTTAGACAGATGCGTGAACTCGCTCAATCACTGAATATACCAACCTCAGAAACGGTGATTTACAGCGGCGATTTCAACGTGAACAAGCTTAAGTTCCCAAGCGACTACCAACAGATGTTCGCCAACCTGCAAGCCGCCGAGCCTGATTACTCCGGTTATACCGCTTCAACTTTTGATCCTCGCATCAATAACTTTGCGGGTGCACCTATGTCGGGTGGTGAGAACGTCGAATACTTGGATTACGTGGTGGTGAGTTCAGAGTATGCACAAAAAGCTCACAACAATAACCGCGTTGATGTTCCTCGCTCTACCAGCAGTGAATTATGGAAGCACTACAACCTTTCAGACCATTTCCCTGTTAGTGCTGTCATCAAGTAACGCGGTGAACGAATAATGCATCGAGTTATATTAATCCTAATGCTCGTCTTAACGGCGAGCATTATTGGCTATTCATGGTCATCAAAATCGATTGAAACACCGCAATCCTCTGTTGAACACACAGAGGCAGAACAATACGTTTCTAAAGCGACAGATGACTATAGCCCCACATCAAACACAGTTGGTTCTTCAGGCAATCCCGTTTCGCAAGGTAAACAAGACCATGCTGACAAGCTGCACGGACAAACGTATGCAGAAAACCTAACTGAACTAGCAGGTAAGGCGCTGCTCAATGAGCTCGAAGAGTTTTGGACGCTTTGCCAACAAGCGGGCAATTGCACAGAACAACTCGCGCAGTTGAAATCTGAGTTACCGATGGAATGGTTTGAGCTATTAAGTAATTACCCAAAGCTCTCGGCCGATTGGCAAGTAAGAGAAAGCACAATACCACTCGAATCCATCGACTCTTTAGAAGCCCGTATTGAACTGTTTAAGCAGTCTGCACAAGAGATTTGGGGAGAGTTAGCCCACCAGCTGTTTGCCGATCAATTTGCGCATTTGAATTTTACGCTTAGTGCAAACACACTTGAGGAAGTCGAAGCGACTGAGTTTGTCTCACACTACCAAGATTTACTCGCTGAGTGGGCAAACAAAACAGGGACATTAAATGCAGAAACTCCGGCTCAACAATACGAGCTTGCTATATCGCTGTTACCAAACAGCTACAGTTCTGCCGAGCTAGCGACCATCAAAGTTGAACTTCAAGAGATATATTTAGATGCAGAACAGGCCGATAATATCGTCGCGCGTGAACAACAAGTGGTGCAACAACAGCAGACTGTGATGACGTATCACGAACAGCTGGATCAATTAAAATCGAGCTTAGACTCTCAACGCTCTGCAAGTCATGCCAATTGGGATACTCAGGAATGGAACAGTTACTATCAACAACAAGTAACTGAATTTCGTGAGCAGTTCTTCAGGAAATAAAGAGAGACAAAAGTTATAACCAGATTAAGTGAGGCCTTTACGAAACTGCGCCGGTGTTTTATTTAGCCAGCTTTTGAATGCTCGTCTAAAATTAGCGGGGTCGCTATACCCTAGCCTTTCACCGATGTCATCGATACTCATTGCTGTGCCGAGTAACAACTCTTTGGCTAATTCGACCCGGACTTCAGTAAGTAAGGCTTGATAACTGGAATTATGAGAAACCAGTTCTCGTCTGAGTGTGCGAGAACTGCAACCAAACTCTAGTGCGAGTTGCTCTATAGTCGGAAAGCTACCTGCGGTTTGATAAAAGATCGTTTTGATCTGATTCGTTAATAGATGTTCAGAGTCCAGAGTCTCCACTATCGACTGGCAAGACGCAAGATAGCGCTTCAGTGTCGCGGCATCATGAGTCAATAAGGTTTGTGATAAAACCGAGGCATCAAAGCGCAGTTCACAATGGCTTTGCTCAAAAATCACCGGGCACTGAAAACGGTCGTCATAGAGCTTGGCGTAGTTAGGGCGAGCATAAGGCAAAGCCAAAGTGTGAATATCCAATTCATGACCAGTCAGTTCTTTGAACAAAGAGACGATTGAACTTAAGAAATATTCACTGCAGAAAGGCAGGAGATCACCCACTTCCAAGGTGTTCTCAATCTGAATCACTGCTTGCTCGGAATCTAGAAACAATTTAACCGAGAAGATAGGACCGTTCAGGCGGAGATATTTAAAGCCCGACTTGATGGCCTCCCCGACATTTTGACTGGTCGATAGCGCATAACCCAACACACCAAAGTGGCTCAGGCTCGCGTGTTTTCCCAACCAAAGCCCTAAGTCATCGTGAGGAAAGTTCTGGTTGGCCGCACTGAAGATGGACAGTTTATCCGCGTAAGTCAGCTTCCCATTGGGGTTTTGCCAATCTAGGCTTTCTAACCCGGCACCAGCAAGTAGCGCTTCAATATCCACGCCTCTTTGCGCCAGTGTATTCAGCAATAACACGACATCCAATGTTCCCAATTGGTGGCGATGCTCCGTTGGCATGTACTCTGCGATAATTTCCAACTAAATCCCCTTATACTGAGCCGATTCCCACGCTCATGACCATACAGATTCGATAACCCACACTGACAGAATCGTGATTGATAACCTGCTCTTGTCCGATTATGACCTCCCAATTTTACGTTACTCGTCGCACAATGTTGTTAATTGTTAAATTTATGTGAACCATCGCAATGATAAAAACAAATCCGGCTCCATACAGTTTGATTGATTCTAATGGTCAGCCGATCATTGGACATTTCGATGGCATCCCCAAACACCTGAACATCGAGAGCTTTGACTACCGAAACTCGATGGATTCAAAAGCAAACTCTTGGCAGAAGCACTTCCACTACAAACAATTCCAATTTGTCAGCATCGTCACCGACACACACATTATTGGTGTCGCTATCGCGGATATTCGCTACTTGGGCTCGGCATTTTGTTATCTGTACGATATTGAAAACAACCATCTAGAAGAGTCATCTTGGTTGAGGCCATTAGGGTTTGATAAACAAGTTACCGCTTCACCATTTGACGGCACGACAAACATTGCAGACCAAAGCATTACCTTTGAGATTGAAGGCGGACAATGGCAAGTTCGCTTGAATACCAAACTCATCAAGGCCGATATCGCTTTACAGCCTGAAGCCGACAACTTGCCCTTGGCGATGTGCAGCCCAACCGGTTATTCAGGTTGGACTTACACCCAAAAGCACAATGCTTTGCGCATCAGCGGCGACATCCAAATCAAAGGAGAATCACTCGTTCTCGAACAAGCTCGTGCCGGTTATGACTTTTCAGCGGGCTACATGAGACGTGAAACCAGTTGGCGCTGGGCAAGTATCAATTCACTTGCCGGACAGAAAAGTATTGGCTTAAACCTCGCGGCAGGCGTGAACGAAACCGGTACTTGCGAGAACGTATTGTGGGTTGATGGCTCTAGACACCTACTTAACCCCGTGCACTTTATGTTTAACCGAGATGATATCGACCACCCTTGGACAATCACATCGCAAGATGGGCGCATCAACCTGACGTTTACCCCTGTTAACCAACGCAGTGAAAAGCTCAATTTATGGGTACTTAAAAGTAACTTCCGACAGTTCGTTGGTCATTTTTCTGGCTCGATTCAAGACAACAATGAAGTGACACATCAACTCGATGATGTTCTTGGCCTAACAGAAGATCACTTTGCTCGCTGGTAGCGAAATTCTGCTGAACACTGAATCTCAGACGACCAAGTCTAAGTAAACTTGATACTAAGAACGCGTATGGCGTCTCAACAAGGATAAAAAATGAATATCGACGCATTAATCAATCACCCAGAATGGCTGCTGCTAGTATTGGCTCCGTTGTTCATGATCTGTATGTTGGCCGAGTATTTCATTGGTCAAAAGCAAGGCCGATTGCCAGACAATTCGAGTTACAAACTATCGGAAGTCATGTGTAACTTCACGCTAGCAGGCATGCACCAACTCTCCGATTTATTGACCGGGCTGCTAATCGTTCAGCTCTATCTGTGGCTGTTTGGTTGGCGCTTAATAGACATTGAAATGGGTGTGTTGAGTTTTATTGTCTTGATGGTTCTACAGGACTTTTTTTATTACTGGTTTCACAGGGCAAGCCACCGCGTTCGCTGGATGTGGGCAGCACACGTCGCACACCACAGCTCTGAACACATGAACTTCAGTACCGCATTTCGTCAAAGCTTAATGTACCCACTTGCGGGGATGTGGCTATTTTGGGTACCGTTAGTCATCATAGGTTTCGACCCTAAATGGGTGATCTTTGTGGTCCTTCTCAATCTGGGTTTGCAGTTTTTTGTTCACACACAATGGATACGAAGCTTGGGGCCACTGGAATACATCTTTAATACCCCGTCGCATCACCGTGTGCATCACGGCAGAAACCCGCATTACATCGATAAGAACTACGCTGGTGTTCTTATCATCTGGGATAAGCTATTCGGTACCTTCGAACCTGAAGTCGAAACGGTGCGTTACGGCGTCACTAAACCTGTAAACAGTTTTAACCCGATAACGGTGACCTTTCAAGAGTGGAGAGCTATATGGACAGATCTCAAGAATACACAGCTCTCGCGAATGCAGAAAATCAAACTGATGTTTTCCCCGCCTTCCGATTAACATGTGCAAGTTGATAGAATAAAAAAGCCCGCATAACGCGGGCCATCAATTCAGTTTATTTCCAACGCCACTGGCTACCGTTGATATCAGCACCCACCAGCCAAGTACGATCATTCCATTTCAGGGAGTTCGCCAAACCATTCTTCAGCTGGCCATTATCCCAACGCCATTGTTGAGTCTCGTGATTACGGCACTCCTCTAAACTGATATCTATGCCGTTTTGGTCAAGGCAAATATCCGGTGCCGCTTTGTTGATCAACTTTCCATCCACATTCATTTTCCACTTTTGATTGTCCCCATCGTGACAGCTCCAACCATAAATGAGTAAGCCTGAATTAGAGCCAGCAACTTCGGCATCCAGACATTTCAATCCATCTTCTGAATCAGTAACAATACCTCGCCATTCATCATCGGACTGAATACCGCTCGACGCTTCAAACAAAGCGTTTACGACCGATGTTAGTGGTTGAGTACTACGCGATGCTCTGCGAGCGTTATCTTGCCAAGATTGAGGAACGGGCTGTGTAATATCCCACTGACCTTGGCCATCGTAGTAAGACTTAGCCACCGCTTGAGGAGTGGGTGTCCATAAAAAATCTGGATGTCGATTCTGGTACCATTCGCCACCGATTGCGTTGCCATTCTGATCAAGTTCCAGATCGTAGTAATAAGTGACGTTGGTAATGCCATCGAAACGAGGCGAATCACTATCTCTATGAGTTGGAGATGTCTCAACCACATAACTGACTACCATCTGAACCCCAACCACACTTTGAGCATTTGAAGAGCGGTAATTAGAAAACCTGTCTTTACGGTAATCCTGCAAATCAATGGTTACTGCTGATGGTTGAGAAGCTGTTTGGTTCGTTTCTGGGTTAAAATAGGTCACCTTGTAGCCAACAACGGGCTGATTCCAAACTTGATAATCATAGGTTGCGTCCATGATTAAGCTTCGCTTAGAAATGCCCAATTGATTTACGATAGATAGATGCCAACTTGCTGGATTTGTATCCGCGCAATTTGGATCAATAACACGCCCATTTTCGTCTCTCATTGGATCTTTTATGTTGCAGCGCCCACCAATAAAACGAGAATTAAACGGCGCTTCAGACCATAGCAATGTCCCGAGTGCTTTAATATCTGACGGGTAGAAAGTAAGGAGCTCACCATTTGCGTCAGGTACAATCAACGATTGCTTTGGTCGTGGAAGCATATATGCTGCGGGGGCCCATCCGTGACAAAGCCCCATCCAACGCTCCACATGTCCACGAGACTCATAATACCGCTTGCCAGAATCCCACGAACGTTGAGTCAGAGTGAAATCCCCATCTCCAACCAGAAGATCGTACTTTTCTGCTGGCGACAGGTCATCACGGTCTTGACCCTGATAGAACGCTAAGGGCTTTTGCGTATTACTAAAATCGAAATACGCATTCCAATTATTCGCTCTAAGTTCCTTATCTGCATAACGCCAAGCGAGTGCACCAGAATACAAAGGCCAATACGTATCTGACCACGGCTGAACATCGAGTCGTGTTTGATTTGGAGCCACTTGAGACAATTGGTTTAAATTGCGAATTAGACCATTCCCAGAGTCAACTAAACGAGCAGGGTTATCGTTTTGTTGAATCGGTGATAATAAAAATTCTGATATTCCCGAATTTATCTCTCCCCTTCTAATTATGGATTCTCTCATCAAGTCTCGGTGACTACTCATAAATTCAGAATTCTTGGAAAAGATAACATGGCCACTTTTTTCAGGAACAGCATCCATAACCGCCTCGGGCGATCCATGAAACGCCTCCATGAAATCGGTTACTTGTGAATCACTAGCGGCTACAGCATATGGGAGCATCGCTGACAATAAAGTTACGATCGTTTTCATTAAAATTTCTACTCACTCAGTTACTATCATTAGTGATAATAATTACCATTAACAGGACAAGGTAAGCAGAATGGTTCGCTTTAAGGGATAAATCAATTTCACGATCGTGCCAGTAAATAAAACTGTGATTCGCTTTCAAATAACACGTCCAATTATCTTCTTTACTAATTAGAGCGTAAATTATCTATAAATAATCAGGTAGATACGGAATATTTATTATTAAACAGAGGGCATATCACATATAATAGAAAACTATTAATACAACAATTATAATTACTAAAATGAAGAATTTGCACATTCGCTACTTACTTGCCCTTTGCCTTACGGCGATACCTTTTACTTCTCTTGCTGAACTCAAATATAACGCTGAGTTCTATAGTGCCGATAACATTGAAGCCATTATTGAAGATATGTCCGACCCAGGAATTGAATCGAATTATGGGGACTTTGCTAAGATTCGATCGCAGCTTTATCAGCAAGCAGGAATGCAAAATCAAGAGCTGAGCTATAGTGAGATCGAAGCCTTAGAAAGGTATCAATACGATGCTTACCAGCCAATAAGAAGGGGCTTAGCACAAGGTAGGATGGATGAGGAAACAGAATCGTTAGTGAAAGAAATCGATTCTGCGTTCAAAAATGGCATCAAATACCAAGGGACGGTTTTTCGCGGTGAGAGCTTACTCTCTCCTTATGGATCGAACGTAAAGGTTGGAGATATCGTCAGCCCCTCTTCCTACTTATCGACGTCTATCTCGAAAACATCCTCTTATACTTTTCATAATGGGCAACTTTCGCGCTTTGAGCTCAATCTTGGTCAACACGGTATCGTGATACCCACGGTGCGCGATGATGAACTAGAAGTACTCATTAATAGAAACTCTCTGTTTGAGGTCACTGCTATCAATACCACGCCGGAGGGAAATCAGGTGATCTATCGTGAAATGTCAGCAGAACAAGTCGGCATACGCCCTATAAAAGATCTCCATTCAGGAGAAACCCTCACGGTAGCGGAAGCCTGCGTCTACTAGTGAGCGTTAAGATAAAGGCTGAGAACATCGATTCTCAGCCTCAACTAGCATTAATAGACCTTATGAAAGTCGATCAGCTGGAATGTTAAGTCGCTTACCCAAAAGTCACCATCCAAGTCGGCACCTTGCACGTATCTTTTGTCGCCCATCTCTAAGGTGATAATGTACTTTCCAGCGATCAGCCCTTCTACCATGTAAAAGCCATCGCTCTCGATTTCGCTCGAATACTCAGTCCCTTTCTGAATGTGTTTGAAGTGCAGATATGCATTGCTCTCGATAGCGCCCTCCACTATGCCATCTACCCCAAATGACACCACCATTTCGATATTCGCATGAGTTAATCCAACCTGTTTGGTATTCACAAACACAGGGTTTTGAATCGGTGTGAGGTTTAGGTCTAACGCCCCTTCATCGATATAGATGGGCAGATTGCTTCGAGCAGGAACACTCGAAAATTCAAAACGCCCTTTTGCATCGCTCACCGCACGTTGGTCCAGTATTTGTAAGCTTACACCCGCGATAGGCTGCTTGTGGTGGTCATAAACAATTCCAGTCAGCTTAGAATGGTTGTATCGGTTCCATTCGACAAACTCACCGAAGTCTTCATCAAAATAGGTTTTAGCGCCAAATTCAGTGGTCACCTCAACACCATAACGGTCTTCGTTTCCTTCCAATTTGAAGAGCAGATAAGGGTTCACACGCGCTTCTAGAGAAGCCGAAAATGACACCTCTTGCTTTTGATATCTTGCGGACACATTAGTCGTAAGTTCTTGAAAAGCATTAAGTGGGTCCAATATGCACTCTTTGCACGCGTTCCTTAACGAAAACTCGGTTCGTTCATGGTGTCCAGAGCCATTCACTGTGCCCGAGACATTCCAAGATGTGTCTGAAAATCCGCTCTTGGCTAACCCTATTGTGTGTAGATAATCGTCTTTATGGGAGCTCTTGATATAACGATAGTCTCCAGCATAAGAGAGAAACAGATTACTCGACACCTTGGCGTTCACTTTTGGCTCGACACTCAGCTCATCTTCGTCGTCTCTCACCGTTAAAAAGGCCGTCAGATTTGCAAGCGAAGAGTTGTATTTGAATACGTCATATTCCATTGACTCTGAATCCAGTTCATCGGTTTTATTGAGCTCGATTGACGCAGATTGGTCGCTACCGAGTAAGATATCAAACTCCATTGGAAACCGATTAAAGTCAGGTAACCAACCGATATGACCTGCAAACCAATGTGTCGGTAAATATCGCCCTTGGAAACCAACCAAGTCTTTGCCATGTTGCCTCCTAAAAGCGCTACCCACAGTAAAGTAATCAGCAAGTCCATACTCCAAAGATACAGCACCCGCTCTGTCTGCACCTTCATTCCCGACTACCTGTACGCCCCACTCATTGCGTGGCAGAAATGCATCTTCTAAACCGGCAACGGTGATCTCTTCTTCCTGCCAGACTCCTTTCGATAAATAGTAGCGAAATTTAATGGTGTCACCAGGCGAGATGTTGTCTTCTTCAACAACAAAGCGTCCAAACTCATCAGAACGATACGTAGTTTGATAGATGCCATTAACCAACACATCGATGCTGATGTTCGGTTTAGTAGTACGTTCCAATTGTAAGTTGCCAAATTCGGGCTGACGCTTTCGATTGGTATAATAAAGCCCATCTTCGAGTGTTTGATTGACGGTAAATACGCTGCCATCTAACAGCACGTGCCCAATTTCAATTGAACCTTCTCCATCATGCGCCTCAACCGCAATGTTGTAATAGACGACAGGCTGATCTTCTCGCGAATCAATAGACAAGCGAGATAAGGAATGTTCGGTGCTTAGGATAGTGTCGGAAATGACGTAAACATCGCCGCCGGTTTCACTATCGTGGTAAACAGAAGCCGCCAATCTTGTTGCCAAACCCACGGTCGCAAGTGGCTCTATAACTGGAGTATTACTGGCACGCTTCAACTCTTCGGCTTTCTTACGGGATTCATTTTTGATCTTAGAGATCACTGCTTCCAACTCGGTTAACGAACTGAATTCCGGGGAAACGGTTAGCCGATAGTCATCAATGTCCCATCGGATTTTGGCAGGGATACAGGCTTGTAAGCTGTACCAGTGGATGTAGGTTTCTGAGTCAATCACTTCAAATTTGATCGACTGGATATTGTTGTCATCGCGATAACAAAGCGCTTGCTCAGTGTCAACAATATAAGGAGGTGACTCTCTGCCTACATCTTGTGGCAAGTAGATTTCGCAATAGCCGTTCTCATCGCACTGCCCATTCATCTCTAGCAGAGAAAACGCGGCATTTGATATCGAAATAAACGGCTCTTCGTAATCATCCATCATGACACGATAGAAACTATCACCGACTTGCCCTACTCGAACTTCGATATGAGCAGGATAAAGCTCAATCGCCTCACTTTCCCCTTCTGACTGCGAAAGAACGACAAATGGAAACAGTGAACAAAGCAAGGCAAATCGACAAGCCAAATGTTGAAACATGGATCTTGTCGTCACTCAGTTGAGCGCACAATCACTGGCAACACACAGTTCAAGCTACAGAACACATTCGTACAAAGGCTGGTCGTTCTGCACCAATGAAACCTTCGAGCCCTTTGGTAGCGGTTTGGTTAATTCTGCATTTCGAAGTAACACCACCTTTTCGCTGTGTTCGTCGACATTCAGTTTAGCGCTGAACTGGAAATTACCGTCATTCGTGATCTTGAGGTTCTGATCATCACATTGAAACTTCACATCTTGTACCTGCTCACCTTTTTGTACATAAACCGGGACATAACTGTTGATATGAAAGTTGAGTTTAAACGCAGAACCGTTGTTAGAACGAACCTTTCTGGATAAATCAGGCGGTGAGGCTTCAACAGCCTTCGCGATAGGCGAAAACCATAGGTAAGCTCGATATTCGCCATCTGGCATGTCGTCTGGCAATGCGTTCATGCGTAAGCGAACAGTGCGTCTTTGGTTGGGTTTCAATTCACGAATAATCGGCGGTGACACTTTAATCCAATCAGCGATATTTTCAGACTCAGCAATATTCGCGTCGGTACGAACTAACCCACTGGCCTTGACTGGTCGATAGATTGGTTTGATCTCCAATCGAATCGGTTCATCCGAATTGTTCTCCACCACGATTTTTTCCGTCACAGAGGTATCAGCATCTAAGACAAAACGAGTTGGAGCGATTAGGAGTTGAGCAGAGGCTTGTGCCGTGAAAAGTAAGCCGAGAACACATGAGATAAATAACTTCATTTATAATTAACCTCAAAAGGAATTGTACTGGTATAAACGCCAGCGGGATGATTAGCGCCGATTTTCACTCGTGCACCAATACACAGTAGTTTGCTTCTTCCATTGCCTTTGATTTTGGCTCTGCCTCGCTTTGATAAGCCGCAACCAAAATAGAACTTTTTAATACGAAGACGTTTGGATTTACGAGAATGGTTGAGGTACTGCTTAGAGGGGAGCGAAACCACGATCTTTTTACCAGGCTCGCCTTCAACATAAAATCGAACTACGTAAATCTGACTATTAGCCGGATTAGCATCAGCATTTTGCCCCGAGCCAGAGATATACATACCCGGAAATTTCACCTCCATATTTTCAGGAATGATTTCCAGAGCATGAAACGGGCTTGAATAAAACGTCAGACCGATATAAATCGCGTATTTGAATAGAAACTTCATCGTAAAAATGGCTGCTCTACAACAGCCAAAATATTATACTGATTTCATTTGATTACTGGTAAGTTACATCTACTGCAACGTTTGCAGTATAAGTACCAGCAACTAATGTTGCACTTGAAGTACGTGCTGTGCCACCAATATTAAGATCCGCACTACCACCAGTAAGAGTAATAGCGTTATTAAAGTCGAATTCTGCTGCAATCGTATTTACACCGTTAACTAAGTTAGTATCAGAAATACTTACTGTTACTGCATCACCAGACTCTCCTGAAAGCGTAAATGCCGCAGCTCCTGCATCACCTTGAGCGATAACAACATCTGTTGTGTTA
This sequence comes from Vibrio sp. 10N.286.51.C3, assembly GCF_003050065.1. Lineage (NCBI taxonomy): Bacteria > Pseudomonadati > Pseudomonadota > Gammaproteobacteria > Vibrionales > Vibrionaceae > Vibrio > Vibrio sp. 10N.286.51.C3. The sequence goes on from NZ_PIGC01000021.1 coordinate 27,267, forward strand.
TCTGAAGTGATGATACCAAAATCAAGATCACTTGTTTTTGTCATCGTAATTGCTTGTTTTACTTCTAGTGTTGCATCAAAAGTGTCACTCACAGCGAAAACGTTCGCTGAAGAGATAGAAAGTGCAGAGACAGCAACAACCTTAAAAATTTTGTTCATTTCTTTAATCCTTTATATAAAATCGGCTTTATTATTAGGGTTACCTAATAGTTAATCAGAGTTAACAATTAAGTAACAGCAATCCTATTTAGAAAATATATACATTGACACTAATTTATAAAGAAATGAGGCGCAGTGAGAATAAGATCACGCAAATTGACACAAATAACACTAGAAAAAATAGTGGTATTTAGGTGTTTTTATTAATTATATATAAAACTGGTTTTACACTTAATCCCTTTAATTTTATACGTCATTATTTTTATAAAAAACGTTTTATTTAAAATGTCTGCACAATAAACAAAAGTAATAACCAAGCATTTTATTTAAATGAATCACTATATAGATCACCGTGTTGCAATATAGTCTCATAAATGAAACAAACCAGTATTAACATTGATCTGTAATAAAAATGAAATATTAAGTTTCTGTATTAGCCAGTTTAAACATAAGTTTTAAACAGTATTAAAAATGAGACACGTAGAACTATCCAACATGATTACCCCTACACTCATAAATACTCAATAAATCGTCAAAGCTAAGTGAATTATATTGCCGCAAGACAACTAAATTGGGGAGAGCATTAGGCATGAAGATGTAACGGTTTAAACGGTCGTCTGATAGCTTAAAAATCTGTACCTTGATAGTGACCCTGACTCTCCACCACCGCCGCTCATCTAAACCGTAAACAGGCAGAACCGTTACGAAGAAATCGCCACAATTCGATTCAAAAGCTTCCCTGTTGACTCGATTGAATAGTAAAGCACCGTTTTCCGGCAATTTATTTGTGATCTGGGTTGCACGCGTACCGCATACTATCAGATACTGAACAAAACTAACCTTCAGCCACAGTAAACGTCGTCCGCTTACTGTTCAGGAAATTCAATGAGTTCAGATAATCAGCCAACCTACTTCTTTTTCGATTACGAAACATGGGGCGTGAGCCCAGCGAAAGATCGTCCGAGTCAATTCGCAGGTGTTCGTACCGACCAAGATTTCAATGTTATCGGAGAACCTTTGGTTATCTACTGCCAACCTCCTGCTGATTATCTTCCTGCACCTGAAGCTGCGCTGATCACTCGCATCACACCACAAAAAGCCATGTCTCAAGGCTTACCTGAGCCTGAGTTTATCGCCAAGATTCATGCAGAGCTTGCAAAACCAAACACCACAAGCCTTGGCTACAACAGCATTCGATTCGATGACGAAGTAACGCGTTACACCTGTTACCGTAACTTCATCGACCCATATGCGTGGAGCTGGCAGAACGGCAACTCACGTTGGGATCTACTGGATGTAATGCGCGCTGTTCACGCACTGCGCCCTGAAGGCATTGTTTGGCCAGAGAATGAAGAAGGTTACCCAAGTTTTAAACTGGAACACCTATCTGTGGCAAATGGCATTGAACATGAGAACGCGCACGATGCGATGGCCGATGTTATCGCAACTATCGAACTCGCGAAAAAGCTGAAAGCCGCACAACCTAAGATGTTTGATTACCTCTACAACATGCGCCACAAGCGTAAGTTGAATGAGCTTGTCGACATCGTCAACATGACACCGTTAATGCACGTGTCAGGCATGTTTGGTCGTGACTGCAACTACACAAGTTGGATTGTTCCTATGGCTTGGCACCCGACCAACCAAAATGCCGTTATCGTTGTGGATTTAGCGAAAGATCCTAGCCCTTTACTGGAAATGGATGCGGATGAACTAAGAGAAAGGCTTTATACCAAGCGCAGCGAGCTTGCTGAAGACGAACTGCCAGTACCAATCAAACTGGTACAACTCAACAAGTGCCCAATTCTCGCACCAGCAAAAACCCTGACAGCTGAAAACGCAGAAACGATCGGCATTGACCGTCAGCAGTGCTTGAAGAACCTAGCTCTATTACGTGAACATCCAGAGATTCGTGAAAAGCTGATTGGCTTGTACTCACAAGAACGTGAATACGAAAAAAGCGATGATGTAGACACACACCTTTACGATGGCTTCTTCTCTCCAGCAGATAAGACCGCGATGAACATCATTCGTGAAACTGACCCGAACAACTTGGCCGCTTTAGACATCACTTTCAGTGACGAGCGTATTAAGCCGTTGTTGTTCCGTTACCGCGCTCGTCATTTCCCATGGACACTTGATGAAGCTGAGCAGCTGAAATGGGCGAACCATTGTCGTGAGTTTTACGAGAGTCGCTTAGAAGAGTACATGCTGAATCTAGAAAACCTCGCGCATGAACATGAAAGCGACGAGAAGAAAATGGCTATCTTGAAAGCGGTTTATCAATACGTAGAAAAGCTAGCTAGTTAATTCATTATCAAGAGATGTGACACTTTGAAAGAAAGATTGATCAAACTCGTTTACTGCTTAATCTCCTTCACCTTAATCATAGGTGCTCTCACTGCAGGCAACGCGTTACAACAATATCTAGAGACCTCAATTCCAGGCAGTATTTTTGGCATGTTGATTCTGTTTACCGCCATGGTGATAGGTATTGTTCCATCACACTGGGTACAACCCGGTGCCAGTCTGATTATTCGTTTGATGATCTTATTGTTCGTCCCAATCAGTGTTGGGTTAATGGATCACTTCGACATGCTTATTGCCAATGCATTGCCAATCATGGCCAGTGCCGTTGGCGGTACGCTCATCGTATTGGTGTCTTTATCATGGTTCTTAGACCGCTTGCTTTCGAGAGGTAAATAATCATGTGGATTCTACTGACCATCGTGGTGTTCCTGTTTGCTCGCTGGGTAAGCCAAAAAGTGAACTCACCACTGTGTAACCCGTTATTGATCAGCATTGGCATCATTATTCCAATTCTGTTGTTCTTCAAAGTCCCTTTCGAGACCTACTACACAGACAACACTTGGATTACTTACATGCTTCAGCCTGCGGTTGTGGCGCTTGCTTATCCGCTATATGAACAGTTACCTCAAATTCGAGCGAACTGGCGCATCATCACCTTTGCTTGCACGCTGGGCAGTGTGATGTCGATGACAACAACAGCACTGATTGCGGTCGCCTTTAAAGCAGATCTGAGCCTAATTGCCAGCCTACTAGGTAAATCGGTCACTACACCTATAGCAATGGAAGTCTCAAGTCATTTAGGTGGTGAAGCGGCTATTGCTGCGATTCTGGTTTTGATTGTTGGTCTGTTTGGGGCAATTTTTGCGTACCCAATCTATAACCTGATTGGTATTAAGAGCCCAATCGCCAGAGGGTTAACAATGGGAACGGTATCTCACGCATTAGGTACTGCGACATGTGCTGAAAAGAATCAAGAAGATGCGGCATTCAGTTCTCTAGCGCTTGTTCTCTGTGGCGTCATTACCTCGATTATCGCACCGAGTATATTTTCGCTTGTAGTTTGGTTCTATTCTTAATCGAAACAATCACTACGCGATTCAGCCCAACCAGAATGCTGTTACTTACAGTGTCTGTTTGGGCTTTTTATTCGCATTTATTCAGCAAGAGCAGTCAAGTCACGGTCATTTACGAGCAATAAGTGCGATATCAACTGTATAAATGGCTCTTGTAATCGATTTCAAGTGTGACCTCACTCTAATTATGCAAACCAATGTAACAACAACAATTTAATAGTGATCCTTGTCACAGAAAATTCCTGAGTATTGCATAAACTTAAAGCCTAAGGTCAATTAAGGATTCAACATGAACAGTCGTATTACCCTGGCGCTGGAAAGTGCTCCAACAGAAATCAAAGCACTTTTGAGTGACATCGTATTAGCAGACAACTTTGACGCGACATTGTCTCCAGAACAATTTGCTAGCTTACTGCAAGCAAGTGGTTTAGCGGATGACGAGCTACGTATTGCGCTACTTCCTTTTGCCGCAGCGTATTCTTACGCTCCGTTATCTGACTTTTATGTTGGTGCAATCGTGCGCGGTTTATCTGGTACTCTGTATTTTGGTGCAAACCTTGAAATCGCCGGAGCTCAACTTGGTCAAACGGTTCACGCAGAGCAATCTGCAATCAGCCACGCTTGGATGAAAGGCGAACAAGGTATCTCAGATATCACGATCAACTTCAGTCCTTGTGGTCACTGTCGTCAATTCATGAACGAACTGACAACAGCAAAAGAACTTAAAGTTCAGCTTCCACAGCGTGATGAAATGTCTCTGCAGGAGTACCTGCCAGACTCGTTCGGCCCTGCAGACTTAGGTGTAACAACTGGCCTAATGACTAAGCTTGATCATAAGTACACGACCGAAGAAACAACGCCTATTGTTGTAGAAGCGTTAGCAGCACTAAACCGCAGCCATGCTCCTTACACCAAAAACCTAAGCGGTGTTTCACTACAACTAACGTCAGGTGAGATCTTCACGGGTGCTTACGCAGAAAATGCTGCGTTTAACCCGAGCCTGCCCCCTCTGCAAGTGGCATTGATTCAACTTAAACTGGCGGGCTTCGATTTTGAACAAATTGAAAGTGCTGCTTTGGTTGAAATCGCAGAAGGTAGCATCAGCCACCTAGCGGATACGCAATCTACATTAGAAGCGATTAATCCCGACATTCCAGTGACTTACTTAGCAATCTAAGTACATCTAATTAACAAAAATTTAAATAAGCAGCCCTATTTAACAGGGCTGCTTTTTTTATATCTGTAATTAACGCAACAACTTGCGCAAACGTTTGCTTTTGTCATTGAAATAAGTATGATCACCCCGTTTTCAATCAATCGTTCAAAAGATCGGAAGGAATTTCTATGTTTGGTACTGCTACTCGTGAAAATGCTACTCGTGTACTTCTATTAGGTTCAGGTGAACTCGGCAAAGAAGTTGCTATCGAGTGCCAACGTTTAGGTTTGGAAGTTATTGCTTGTGACCGTTATGCAGACGCACCAGCAATGCAAGTTGCGCATCGTAGCCATGTATTAGACATGTTAGACGGCGATGCACTTCAAGCTATCATAGAGCTAGAAAAACCTGATTACGTGGTTCCTGAAATCGAAGCTATTGCCACCAGCAAGTTAGTTGAGCTGGAAGCACAAGGTTTGAATGTCGTTCCAACTGCGAATGCAACCAAGCTAACCATGAACCGCGAAGGTATCCGTCGTCTAGCCGCAGAAGAGCTGAAACTGAGCACGTCCCCTTATCGCTTCGCAGACACCTTCGAAGATTTCTCAGCCGCTGTTGAATTCGTAGGCATGCCTTGTGTTGTGAAACCAGTAATGAGTTCTTCAGGCAAAGGCCAAAGCGTTATCAAAACACAAGAAGACATCCAAAAATCTTGGGACTACGCACAAGAAGGTGGTCGTACTGGCGCAGGTCGTGTGATCGTCGAAGGCTTCATCGACTTTGATTACGAAATCACACTGCTTACCGTTCGTGCAGCCGACGGTGTTCATTTCTGTGCGCCAATCGGTCACCGCCAAGAAGACGGTGATTACCGTGAATCATGGCAGCCACAGATCATGTCAGATAACGCTCTGAAAGCTGCGCAATACACGGCTGAACAAGTGGTTAACGCACTAGGTGGTCGCGGCATCTTTGGTGTCGAGCTGTTTGTTAAAGGCGATCACGTAATCTTCAACGAAGTATCCCCTCGCCCACACGATACTGGCTTAGTAACATTGATGTCTCAAGATTCATCGGAATTCGCACTGCACGTACGCGCCTTTACAGGTATGCCGATTAAATCCATCACGCAATACGGCCCGTGTGCTTCAGCGGTTATTCTGGGCCAAGGCACTTCAACTAACATTCGTTTTGAAGGTCTTACAGAGGCGTTAGACGCGCCACAAACGCAAGTTCGCCTGTTTGGTAAACCTGATATCGATGGTCGCCGTCGTCTCGGTGTAGCGCTTACTCGTCGCAACAGCACTGAGACAGCGATTGAAGATGCTATTGAGAGCGCGTCAAAAGTAAAAGTGATCTACTAGCTAGCTATTCAACTCTGAATAATCGCGACTTCAAATCTCAACAATAAAAAAGACGGGCTATCGAGCCCGTCTTTTTGTTGGTGTTATCTTATTTATTTGAGCGCTCTTTTCGCTTGAAAGCTTGCGGAATTTAAGCGTCTGACTCAATCAAATACACTTCTTCACTGAATCGAGATAAGCCTTTCTTTGCAATCTTCGGATGTTCATCGTCTGCGATGTCCTGGTTCAACAATGTAATCTTGTAGCCCACGAATAACTGATCGATCTCTAGTTTAGGTACGCTAAACGGAGGCCCCGCCATCTCGCTTTGGTCGTAATCCAGCGTCACCAGGAGGATCTTACCGCCCGGTTTCAGCAGTTGTTTCAAACGCTCTACATACTGCACTCGCATCTCTTCAGGCAATGCGACCAAAGACGCTCGATCATAAATGGTATCGACAGGCTGGATTGGCGCTGTGAAGTAGTCGCCTGTATAGATGTTCAATTCATCGAATTGGTACAGCTCGTGCTGACCGCTAATTTGAGTCACAGTCGGCGTGTAAAGGTGCTCGGCAAAAAATGCGCGAACCGCAATCTGGCTTAACTCGACACCTTGAACATCTTCATGCTTTGAAGCTAGCCAAATTAGATCTTCACTTTTGCCACAAAGTGGAACAAACACACTCTTCTCGTAGCTAGGCTCGGTCTTTTCCCAAAATTTAATCAGAAGTGGGTTTACATCTTCGAGGTGGAAACCAATTTGGTTGGCTGCCCATTTATTGTGCCAAAATTCAGGATTATTCATCTTTCGTTCATGTTAAACAGTCATAATGCAAGGGTACAGTATAGAGAGGTAAGAGCAACCTTAGCGTGGTTTAAAGTACCACATTGGTTTCGATAAAATCAGAAACTGGCTAAGTTCAAAGTTCTGATAATTGCGGAACTAACGGTTGGATTATTTGTCTATATCTTCACATTTTAAAGCAATATTAAACGTTAGAGTTGGTTTCTGTCTTAGCTAGCCCCACTTAATATCTAGTGAGTTTAGTTAAGCTGTTTTTACTCTTATGCGTTACTGGTTACCCCTTTTGACTACCCGTTTTTTGTAACCTTGTATTTTGGAGTTTGAATGAGTGTATTTCTCCGTACGACGGCCCTAATGCTTCTGGTATTGAGCCGAGCGCCTGCATTCGCAGCAGCACCTGTTTCAACAAGTTCAACTGATCAATCACGCACAGCGTCATCGCAAAACCAAGTTTCATCAAATGTATTCCGCCATAGCCTAAGCGGCTTGTATGGCATTAAAGCATTCGACTCACGTCCGACTCAACCTTATACCGACTTCGATATTCTGTACAGCAAAGCGCATCAAGGCCAAGCTGAACTAGAAACTATCTGTAAAAGCACAGCCCTACTCACCAATTCTGAAGCGCTCTTTGCTGGCGTTAAATCTCAAGCTCGTGCAGAAGAAAAAATCGCTCTTGAGCTTGATGGTGACGTAACAAAAATTACCGACTTAGCCCGTGCAACTATCATCGCGAACGATGTAGAGAGCTTGGTTGAAGTTTACGAAGCGCTAAGCCGCGAAGCAGACGTTGTTAAGCTGAAGAACAAGTTTAAATCACCGGCTGATTCTGGATACCGTGACCTTAACTTATTGGTTCGTTTGCCAAAAACCAACATCATTGCGGAGGTTCAACTTCACTTAAAAGCGATTGCTGATGTGAAAAGCGGCCCTGAGCACGAGCTATATGAAATAATCCAAGGCATTGAGCGTCACGCGATTGCAGAAAAACGCCCAATCAACGATATCGAAGCGGCGCAAATCAATAGCCTAAGACGCCAATCTTTAGAGCTTTACCAACAAGCATGGCAACCGTACATTACAACGCACATCAAAGCAGCTTAGTCACTGGCTAAGCAATTATCATAAACAAGAACGACAAAGGGCTGCATAATCGCAGCCCTTTCTTGTTATTGGTGTTCTCGATTTGCTTTCCTTACTCCATTCCTATCAGACAGCAAAATATAGAGATTTCACTAATGGTAATTAACGAGGAGAGCAACGAAAAAAAGAGAGTAAGGTCATGCTACTAAGGGGAACTAGCGACAAAAAAGTCAACAGACGATGTATGAACCGCAAAAACAAAAAGACCACGCTTGGCGTGGTCTATTGCTTGGCTACTTCTCGATTTTAATATTCTCGACTCGGGCCTTTAATTTTTGTCCCGGTCTAAAAGTAACAACACGTCGAGCAGAAATTGGAATGTCTTCACCAGTTTTCGGGTTACGACCAGGTCGCTCGTTTTTCTCGCGAAGATCAAAGTTACCAAAACCAGACAGTTTTACCTGTTCGCCATTTTCGAGTGCTTTACGAACTTCTTCGAAAAACACTTCCACCGTTTCCTTGGCATCCCGCTTGCTGTATCCGAGTGTCTCAAACAGGTTCTCAGCCAAATCGGCCTTCGTGAGTGCCATAAAACTTTCCTCAAAGCTATGTTAAACATTGCTACTATCGCCAGTAGCGCCAAAGCATTTACCCTATTCAATCAATGAGATAAGGTCATTTACAAGGAAAGTGTATGCCAAGCTTCTGATTTTCGCCAACTTTTTTATCTGAACTATTGAATTATTCTTTCAAATCAGAAAGATAACTCGCTCCTAAATTCACACATATAGCTGAAAAACCTCTACTTCTCGGCCATCAAACAGAGTTATACTCCAACCAAACTAAATTAGCCAATATTTAAAACTTTAGTTTTCTAAATATTAATTTCTGAGACTTTTCTCCGATACCCAATAAAATCAGCCACTTGATTTGATATCGAACTCAACAGAGGTTACTAAATAAGCGTTATTAAATATGAGATTCGTATCATTTCAGCATTTAATTCGATTGTGTCAATATCGGAATGCAGATATGCGTCACGCTCGTTGACGTTTTAAAACGGTATTACCCAACGGAAACTCCGTATCCAACCTAAAAACGTCGCATTTCCTTACTTCATTTAAAACTAATAATAGTCACACTTAGTACTAACAAAACCAAAAGTACGTTTCACCACTCAAATTGTTATGTTATAACATCTCTATATTGTTTTTAATTTAGTGGATTGAATGCGAGACGTCGAAGCGATCATTAAGCATGTAAAACACGGCTGCAAAACCAATGGCAAACAGTTTACGGCAAAGAGACTGTTGATATTGCGTGCGTTGGTACACGCTGACAAAGCGCTGTCTGCCTATGAAATTGTCGATTACTGTAAAGAGCACTTTGATCAGAATGTTCAGGCGATGTCGGTTTATCGAGTGTTGGAGTTCTTAGAAGAGCACCACTTGGCGCATAAACTGAAAGTCTCCAATAAATTCATACTTTGCGACCATATTCTTTGTGAACATGAACATGGCATCCCCCAATTTTTGATCTGCTCCAAATGCGACAAGATCAGCGAGCAAACCATCCACCCTGCCATTATTCGCGACCTTCAATCTCACGCTAAGCAAGAAGGCTTCACCGTTGTTAGCCCTCAGTTAGAGATAAGTTGTGTGTGCGATGAATGCGCTAACCAAGATGCGACCGCTTCCACTTAATGATGCTCCTACTCTCTTAACCATTCCCAATAGTATTTGCCCCATCAACAAGGAGAAAGTGAAACGTTATGTCTGCAACGCTCATAAAGAATGCCCGCGTGGCTAACGAAGGCATCGTCACCGAAACGGATGTATTGGTCGTAGACCAGCGAATCGAAAAGATCGCAAACCACATTTCACCGAGCCCAAACGATGAGGTCATTGATGCTCAAGGCTGTTACTTAATCCCTGGAATGATTGACGACCAAGTTCACTTTCGTGAGCCGGGTTTGACACACAAAGGCTCAATCGCCACTGAGTCACGAGCTGCGGTTGCAGGCGGTATTACCAGCTATATGGAGATGCCAAACGTAAACCCTGCCACAACGACCATTGAAGCCTTAGAAAAAAAATTTGATATCGCAGCACAGAATTCACTGGCTAACTACTCTTTTTACCTAGGTGCAACTGAAGATAACCTAGAGCAAATCAAGCTGCTCGACCCGACCAAACACTGTGGTGTAAAGGTGTTTATGGGCGCTTCAACGGGTAACCTGTTGGTTGAAGATCCTCAAGCACTCGATGCCATATTTCGTGATTCTCCCGTCCTGATTGTCACCCATTGTGAAAGCGGGCCTGTTATCGCTAATAACCAAGAAGAATTGAGAAAAGAGAAAACGGTTTTCACGATTGAAGATCACCCTATTCTAAGAGACGACAACGCCTGCTATGCCTCTTCTTCTTATGCGATTGAGCTAGCTACAAAACACAATAGCCAACTTCATGTGTTGCATATCACGACAGAAAAAGAACTCGCTCAGTTTGAAGCCGGATCCATTCAGGGAAAACGTATTACCGCAGAAGCTTGTGTCCATCACTTATGGTTTAGCAATAAAGATTACACAACGCTCGGTAACCAAATTAAGTGTAATCCAGCCGTCAAATACCCTAGTGATAGAGACGCTCTATTAACAGCGTTGAGCACGGGCCAAATCGACATCATCGCAACAGACCACGCGCCACATACATGGGAAGAGAAACAAGTTCCTTACGAACAAGCACCAGCAGGGTTACCTCTGGTACAGCACGCCTTGTTGAGCCTATTTGACCACGTACATGCTGGAACCTTGACTGTTGATCAGGTGGTCGAGAAAACCGCACATAACCCAGCGACCCGTTATGCGATACAGGAACGCGGCTATATCCGTGAGGGCTACTTCGCCGATTTAGTATTAGTCGATCCACAGACACCAACTCTAGTCAGCAATGAAAATAGTTTGTATCAATGTGGATGGTCACCGTTCGCAGGGCACGAATTCTCAGCTCAGATCAAGCACACCTGGGTCAATGGCGCCAAGGTATATAGCAATCCAGAATCCCCTGAGAACCAAGATACGCATACCGCTGATACATCAAAAGAAATATCGAGTGACATGGTCACTCCTGCAATGAGGCTCTCATTTGAGCGTTAGTTCAGCAGTTATTACCAATCAATAAAAAGAAATCAATATGTTAAGAAGAAATCCAAGCGGTCACATGCCAGAAGTATCGGAGACCGCTTTCATTGACCCGACTGCCATTATTTGTGGCAAGGTAATCATTGAAGACAACGTGTTTATTGGCCCTTACGCTGTGATTCGAGCTGACGAGGTCAACGAACAAGGTGACATGGAAGCCATCGTGATTAAGCGCGACACCAACATTCAAGATGGTGTGGTTATTCATTCAAAAGCTGGCGCAGCCGTCACTATTGGTGAACGCTCATCCATCGCTCACCGATCGATCATTCATGGTCCTTGTCAGGTCTGTGACGACGTATTTATTGGCTTCAACTCAGTCGTCTTTAATGCGGTGATTGGCAAAGGTTGTGTAATTCTCCATAACTGTGTGGTGGACGGGAACGACTTACCTGAAAGCTTCCATGTACCACCAATGACCAACATCGGTTCAGGGTTTGATTTGAACAATATCTCAAAGGTACCACCTGAGTATTCTGCGTTTTCAGAGTCTGTTGTTTCGGCCAACCATACCCTTGTGCAAGGTTATAGGAGAATTGCCAATGAGCTCTGATAACAAACCTCTCTTGGGTATTCCAACCAATATCATTACCGGTTTTCTCGGCGTAGGTAAAACTACCGCGATTCTCAACCTAATGAAGAACAAACCCGGAGATGAAAACTGGGCTATTTTGGTAAATGAATTTGGAGAAATTGGCGTCGATGGAAGCTTATTCGAAGGCAATCAAACCAAACAGCAGCGAGTTTTTATTCGTGAAGTACCCGGTGGCTGCATGTGCTGTGCCGCAGGGCTACCGATGCAGATAGCACTCAATCAATTGCTTTCTGAGGCGAAACCAGACCGCTTATTGATTGAACCTACTGGGCTCGGTCACCCAAAAGAAGTGTTAGAAGTCTTGTCTTCTGAGCACTACCGTAAGGTGTTGTCACTTCAGAAGAACGTGACTTTGGTCGATGCCCGCAAACTGTCTGACACACGTTACTCTGAACACGATACTTTCAACCAGCAAATTACCATTGCCGATACGATTGTCGGTAATAAAGTAGACCTATATAACAATGGCGATGCAGAAAAGCTGGCGGAGTACATTGCTCAGGTTTGTCACCCTGACACTAAGCTGATCTTTGCTCATCACGGTAAGATCCCATACGACGAGTTTGATGGAAACAGTAATTTCTATCACCACCAAGCTCACGGGCACCATCACCACCATCATAAGCAAGATAAGCCACTCGCTTCAGAATTACCGATGCCAGAGAGCGGTATGATAAAGGCGAGCAACCAAGGTGAAGGGTTTGAAAGTATTGGTTGGCGATTCGCGGCTGACAAACTGTTCGACCACCAGCGTTTACGACGATTTCTAGTCGGCTTGAAAGTAGAACGCATGAAAGCAGTGTTCATTACTCCAAATGGTATCTTTGGCTACAACTTAACAGAGGATGGTTTGACCGAATCAGAACTCGATGAGTGTGCCGAAACTAGAATTGAAGTGATCGGGCACCAAATGGATGAAGAACTAGAGTGCCAATTACTCAAGTGTATGGTGACTTGATCGCTTAGTTAATAGAGTTATTAATTAAGAGCTAGTTCATTGAGAGCAAGTGAATAGAGTGCTGTTAATTAATTCTTTAAGTAACTTCACTTCTTCGACATAGAGTAAGACCTCGCAAGTGCGAGGCCTTATTGTTATTCAAAGCATTTGAACTCTATCCGTTTCATTGAATACTGTCCGATTATCAATCACTTTTGTTCTGCGAGTTTCGTTGTAGCTTGAGAATTAGAAGCCTTAGCAGGCTTCACAATCAAACCGATACCGATTAGAAACAGCACCGATGCAACCACTTGAGCGACTGACAATACTTCGTCATACATAAAGTAACCGCTGATCAATGCAAAGATTGGTACTAGTAAGATTAACGGTGCCGTTGTGCTTAAAGGATATTGGATTAACAACTTATTCCACACCCAGTAACCAAACAATGTGGTCGGGTAAGCCTGAAACAGAACAGCAATCGTCGTATTCCAATCCCATTGTTCGATGCCCTGCCAGATAATTTGATCACCGTGTAGCATCACTGCAAATAACACTAATGGTACTGGAGCAAACAACATCCCCCAGACATTGAACGCAAAAGCTTGAGTGGTTTTAGATGCCTTAACAATCACGCCCATTAGCGTCCAACTACACGCTGCAATCATAATCAAGATCACGCCATTAACGGTGATATTACCCTGTGCCGCCGAGACTAAGACTGCGAGTGCAAACATGGCTAACATCGAACCAATTAACTTACGAACCGACGCACTTTCTTTGAAAACCCATACCCCAACGGCCATACCAATTAATACGTTGGTAGAAAGCAATACAGACGACAACCCTGATGAGAGCCCCGCTGTGATTGACCATGAAGCCATGCCCCAAATACCCACACCGAACACAAAGCCATAACTGACTAAATAGCGCCAAGCGACATTCGGTCTCGCCACAAAAAATATCACTGGAATCACCGCTAGCGAGAAACGCGCAGCCGTTGCCAACAAAGGGTGCACATTGGTCACGCCCATTTTGATCATCGAGAAATTGAATCCCCAAATTGCCATGACGAACACCGCTAACAACAAATCATTTCTTTTCATACTGACCCCTCCTTTGTTTTAAAAGAGTATCCCTTGAACAATAAAACCGGTACAGATACAATTTTTACAATAAAAACCAGTACAGTTAATAACGGTCGTGACAATGAGTATCTACAGAAAGCTAGCCAATCAGTTTATCGATGAGATAGAAACAGGCAAAAGGCCGGAAGGCGGACGCATGCCTTCACTGCGCCAATTAGCTAAGCAACAGGCGATCAGCATGTCGACCGTAGTAAGCTGTTATCAAGAGTTAGAATCACAGGGCTGGATTCATTCTCGCCCGCAAGCGGGGTATTTTGTCTCGCCTCACAAGCCTGTTCATTCAACACCTGAGTGGGCGCAGTTTGAAAGTAAGATTTCCAAAGTTAAGCAAACTTCATCGACTCACAACTCAATCAATGGGCCTTTAGGGGTCTCTAGCACCACTAATGATGAACAATCGATTGTTGAACTAGAACGCAGTTTCCGCCGTTCTATCAAACGTATGGGCGACAGGCTTAATCACTACCCTGATACGCAGGGCGAGCCGATGTTAAGACAAGCTTTGTCCACCCACTTTGCCAAGCTTGATGTCCACTTTGGACCTGACGAAATGGTGATCACGGCAGGCTGTATGTCGGCGATTAAAGCCGCTCTCGAATCCTGCACCAAAGAAGGTGACACCATTGCCATCAGCTCTCCTTGCTTCAACGGTATTCTGGACTTGCTCGGCAAGATGTCACGCCAGATCATCGAGATCCCGTCTTTGGATGACGGTGTCGACCTAAAACAGCTAGAAACACATCTGAAAAACAAACGTGTGGATGCAGCAATCTTCTGTACCTCCCATATGAATCCTCAGGGGATCAATATGTCTGCCAGTCAAAAGCAAAAACTGGCTGAATTAGCGAACCACTATCGAGTACCCATCATTGAAGACGATGTGTATTTGGAGCTGTCATACTCATCACACACGCCTCTGCCAGCAAAATACTATGACAAAGGCGGATACGTGATGTGGTGTGGGTCGGTATCGAAAAGCCTTTCACCCAGTTATCGTTTAGGCTGGTGTTTGCCTGGCAGATACATAGAGGAGTACAAGGCTCAGTTTTCTGCTGCTAGCTATGGCGTCGCCCTGCCGACTCAACTCGCGGTTGCTGACTTTATCGAATCAGGCCAATACGCCAAACACGTTAGAAGAAGATGCTCTCAAATCCTCTCTTTGCGCCAACAATACCTCAGCTATTTAACCCAACACCTGCCTCCAGATGTAAAGATCAGTAACCCACAAGGTGGCATGGTACTTTGGCTACAGATTCCAAATCTGAATCAACCAATTTTTGCTCAAGCCGTTACCGAGAAAAAGATTGATATTCGACTTGGACACCTATTCAGCACTCTTGATCTCTATAGCAACTGCTTACGCATCAACATTGGTTATTCGCTAGAGGGAGCGGCCAAACAACAGCTAGATGACTTGATTAAACTTCTCCGACAATGTGTCAGCAAATAGCTTCCACCCAAGCTTTGAACTTTAGTTTTTTCATCGTTATTTATTATAAAAAAGGCATTTATTATTCTGATTTTAACGGGGCTAAAGCTCGTTACCGTAAGGAAATCCACTCACCTTAAAACCCATAAATATTGAGTTTGCAAGGGTGTGCCCATTTATGCAACTTAGCTAATGACACCTCATTTTTTGTCGTCAATATACACCCGTCAGCGCTGGCGTTATCCTGTATATGAAGAGAATAATTATGAGTGATAAAACCAAAAATAAACCACTACCTTCCTTTATTGAAGAACGCTTAAACCATTACATTGAAGACCTCATTACCCAGAACGAAAGCCAAACACACTTAGTTCTGGGTAAACGTCCTAGGCTCAATTCAGTTGTGATGCAAAGCAACGATTACCTCGCGCTGTCGCACAACAAACAGATTCAACAAGCCCACCAGCAAGCGATTGGTGAACATGATGACAACATCGTCATGTCGGCGATTTTCTTACAAGACGAGGATTCAAAACCCGCCTTTGAAAATGAGCTAGCGAGCTATGTAGGAATGGAAAGCTGCTTGCTCTCTCAGTCTGGTTGGGCGGCGAACATAGGCTTACTGCAAACCATCTGTCCACCACAAGCTCCTGTGTATATTGATTTCTTTGCCCACATGTCTTTATGGGAAGGTATTCGAGCCGCAGGTGCGAGCGCGCATCCGTTCATGCATAACAATATGAACCATCTGCGCAAGCAGCTTGAGCGCTATGGCTCTGGCGTCATTGTTGTAGATTCGGTCTATAGCACCATTGGCACGATTGCCCCACTCCGCGACATCTACGAAATGGCGCAAGAGTTTGATTGTGCACTCGTGGTTGATGAATCGCACTCTCTGGGGACTCATGGCACCAAAGGTGCTGGACTCGTTGAAGCACTTGGGCTCACTAACCAAGTCGATTTCATTACTGTCAGCTTGGCCAAAACTTTTGCGTACCGTGCTGGCGCGATCCTAGGCCCCAAACAATTGTCTGAGACACTGCCGTTTGTTGCTTATCCTGCCATTTTTAGCTCAACCGTATTGCCGCAAGAAGTGATTCGTTTAGAGAAAACATTGGAGGTGATTAAAGGTGCAGATGACAAACGAGAAGCCATGTTTAAGCGAGCACAGTCGCTCATTACGGGTCTAAAACGGATTGGCTTTAACATCCGTAGTGAATCTCAAATCGTCTCGCTAGAGTGTGGTAATGAAAGAAATACAGAGCGAGTGCGCGATTTCCTTGAAGAACGTGATGTGTTCGGTGCAGTGTTCTGCCGCCCAGCGACAGGGAAGAATAAGAACATCATCCGATTTTCAGTGAATGCCGACATGACTCCACGAGACATTGACCATGTACTCACGGTTTGTCATGAGGCGTACCATCACCCAGAGTTAGAATTCGTATAGCTCTGAACACACTAATTCTTTAACTAAAAACGGCAGGACTGAATGGACGCTACCATGTCGCTAAACAAAAAGAGCCCAGCAATTCGCTGAGCTCTTTCTTGTATTTGAGTCGCCGACACGATGGTCGTGTAGTTCAACCTATAACATTCACTAGATCCAGTGAGCAATCTTATCGAACAGTCGGTTTTTATCTGCGGGTTTGACGATGAAATCAGACATGCCTGATGATTCCATTTTCTCCAAAGTGACGGGCGAACTGTCACCGGTATGGGCAATAATCGGCACTGAAGAGTATGCCTTGTTGGCACTTCGAATTCGGCGAGACGCTTCCACACCATCCATGATTGGCATTTCGATATCCATGAGAATCAGGTCAATATCGTCGCTATCCAACGCATCTAACGCTTGCTGACCATCTTCTTTCTGCACCACATCAAAGCCCTGCTTTTCCAATAACATCGCAGTAAAACGGCGCAAAGATTCATTGTCATCCACCACCATAATCGTACGTTTGTTCGCAGCCTCTAACGGTTTTACTGGCACAGACGGCATCACGTAATTGGAATCGAACAGTAAACGGTCGATGGTCGCTTTGGTATTGAGTAGCCAAACTTGTGTTTCCACCCAAATAGGCTCGAAAGAGACGTTACATACACGCCTAATCGGATGATGCTCATAGAGGTAAATGATTCGAGCTTCGGTAAACGAAAGCAGTGATTCAATCCTCTCCAAGCAGCTAGCTCGTAGATCCAAGCTCTCCATATCAACGAAAACCAAATCAAATTCGAACTGATATTCCTTATTTTTAAGCGCAGAAGCGACATCCATAATAGTGAGGTCAAAGCCCATAAAACGCGACATCTCGGTCATTTTACTGGTCAGAACCTTCTGATCACTGATCATCACCACACCCTTTAACTTAGTCAGTTCGCTCTTAATCTCTTTCACTGAGTTGGATGTCAGAGCTGGGAACGTCATCGTGAATTGCGTCCATTGCTCCACTTCCGACTGACATTTGATTTCGCCACCAAACGAGCGCATTACCTTCTGACAAAATGGCAAGCCTAAACCGTAGTTACCCGATTGGCCTGTGGTGTAGAAGTCTTGGAAGATACGGCGAATCACATCACTTGATATGCCAGAGCCGTTATCCGTCACCATGATTTGATTGGTTACTTCATCACTGCACATCGTGACATGAATATGGAAATCTTCAGGGCTGCGATGATGGAATGCGTTCTTGAACAGGTTATACATCACGTACTTCAACAAGGTATCGCTTCCTAAGAAGTCAAAGTCGCTTTGTACGTCTAAAGAAATGGCAGATTTATCGGCTGCGCGCTTGTAATTAAAGCTGGCAATCGAACCCTCCACGACCGCTTGCGCCGAATGCTTTTTAAAGGTCGAGCGAGAGACTCGGTTTTCGTCAATTGAAGTCAATAACAGATCAATCGTTTCGTTACCTGAGTGAATGATCTCCATCGCTTCATCACCCACTTCTCGCAACTGGATAACGTCTTCATTACTCAGCGCATATTGCCCTTTGTGGTCGCCACTTTTTGGGTCCGGCAATATGGATTGCATGACATCAATAGAGGTCAACAAACCACTTAATGGGTTTCGCATTTCGTGGGCAATACCGGCACCAAAAGACTTCGCCAGTGATACCTTGTTCTCGTGTTCCACCTGATTACGGAAGTAGAACAAGTTACCGAACAGGTAGATAAACAAGAAGATGGGTACATGCGTCCAATCCATTGTGATTTCGAGGTAGAAGCCTTGTGCCACCCAAGCACATAACGTCGCAATTCCAATTCCGGCAAAAGTTTGAGCGAACATGACTTTAGTGACGTGCACCAACAAAATATGCAGAAATATAGCCGACATAAAAGACATGACCCAAACGTTGGACCAATTGTTCATCAGCAGCATGTAAAAGAAGAAACACGGCAAACAGAGGGTTACCGCAACTTGGTAATAAGCCGGAAGGTATTTGCGCCATTCAAATGGCACACGATTACGGGAAATGATGCCTAAAAATAATACCGAACACGCTAGACGCAGCGGTAGGTTTTCATATGGTTGAGGGAACAAAAACTCCCATATAATGTAGTAAATGGGAAAGCCGACAAAGCCCATCCAACCTACAAGGGTGAGATTAGGTTCTGCGTATTGATAAACTTTGCGAATAGCGTTCATACGAAATACTTTGTTCTCTAAGCCCTAACGTTTACTGGTTCTATGGTTTAATTTTTATTCTTATATTTAGGCGCCGATTATATTACACATCACCTCCGAGCAGTGAGGTTTGAATCAAATATATATCAAGGTTTTTGCTTTTAAACTTGAATTTGGAGTCAGTATAAATACTGACAAAAGTAACAAAAGCCTTTAGCGGATTCAGAATAACTAAAGAACCTTTGGCCGATTCTGAATAAATAAAGCCCCTTTGGTCATGCGTGCTCAGCGATCACAGCCGAGCACACACAACTCATCAATGTTATATCGAGTCAACTGGCGAGCGCAGCTAACCAAGATTTTTAGCAAACTAACACGCGCAGCTAATTGAAATTTACAACTAATTGATATGTAGAACTAACTGATATGTAAAGCTAACTAAGCTCCAATTTCATATTGATAGTTTCTATTTCTTGCTGCCATTTATGTTGAAGATCTGGCTTTTGATGTTTTGCTTTTCGAGACTGGTCTTGTGTCAGTAACTCTTCCAACTCCAACAGCCTTTCCAAAAGCAACTCTTCATCGTTTTGTGCCGTATTTGAGTGGTGATTTTCGATAAACTCAGATTTGGATAACAACACCGAGCTTGGCGCTGTGTCATTCGCCTCTAAGCTAACGACCTGATTACCGACAGACATCGCCTCATACACCGCATCTAAGTAAGTCATTTCCACAAGTTGACCATCATTGATGTACCAGAATCGATTGCATGATTTTTCAATCAACTCTCGATCATGGCTGACCAACAGTAGCCCCCCTTCGAATTGAGTTAAGCAATTCACCAGCTCTTCCTTACCTTCAATATCAAGGTGGTTAGTGGGCTCATCCAACAACAGGAAGTGATACTTCGCTAGCGATAGCCCAACAAACAGCAGTCGAGAACGCTCGCCACCGCTAAGCTCTGCGATCTTTTGCTCGTGTCTTTCATAGGAAAAACCCGCGCTAATCAAAGCCATTTTTCTAGCTTCCTCCGAAACAGGATAAAATGAGTAAAGTGAATCTATTAGTGAATGGTCATCACGTAATTGGTGAAGGCTTTGGTCGTAATACCCGACTTCAGCATTTGGGTGAAAATAACCATTATCTCCAAGTTGAGACGCCTGATAATTCGCCCACAATACTTTCAGAAGCGATGACTTACCCGCCCCATTTTTGCCTAGCACAGCAACACGGTCACCGCTCTTTATCTGTTGGAACAGCACTTCAAACAGTGGCGCTTGGTCGTCAGCGGCGGTAATTGGCACCTCCGACAATTCAAGTAGTCGATTGGCCTTCATGGATTCACCGGACAAGCTTAGTGTCCATGGTTCAACGGAATCTAAACGAGTCATGGTCGAGCGTAACCCTTCAGCGCGCTTTTCCATGCTTTTTGCTTTTCGTGACAGACCTTCATTGTCAAAGTCACGCCCCCAAATCGCTAAACGATGAGCGCTCTTTTCGATGCGGTCGATCTCTTTCTTTTCTGCTTGTTGCCTTTCAGCATCCGTTCGATCTTTATCTTCCAGTGCTTTTCTAGCTTCGGTGCATTTTTGGCTAAAGCTAAGTATCCTTTTGTCACGTAACACCCAAGTAGAATCGGTGACGTGGTCGAGTAATCGTTGATCATGCGAAACCATGACAAACGTCCCTCTCCAATCTTTCAGAAACTGCTCTAACCAAAGTAACGTCGGTAGATCTAAGTGGTTACTTGGTTCATCTAGCAACAGGACATCTGGCTCAAGAATCAATGCTCTCGCGACTAACACTCGCGCGTATTGACCGCCACTTAAAGTGCCTACCGGCTGGTTCCAATAGCTTTCATCAAACCCTAAATTAGAAAGAGTAATTTGTGCACGCCATTGCTCTGTTTGCTGCATGTTTAAAGTAAGGTTGTCGGTCACAGCATCGAGCATTGTTAGGCTTAACAGTCGCTTAGGTAAGTGTTGCTCAATCAAGGCAACTACGGCATTCGAGGCGAAGGAAACATTCCCTACACAGTCAGGTAAATCTTTGTTTAACAGACGTAATAAGGTGCTTTTGCCACAGCCATTACTGCCAATAAGGCCAATGCGGTCACCTTTCTTAATGGTAAAGGAAAGCCCATCAAATAATCGGCATGATGTTAGATCGTAAGAAATGGATGATGTAGATATTAATGTAGTCATTTGTTTACTCAAGTTTCAAGCGCAAAAAAGCGCTGTCGTCATTCGCTGACAACAACCAAGTAAACTAGAGTGAAGAAACTCTATTGAAGGTTATATTGAAATGCTTCGCTCAAGTTTTGGTTATCGCAGCACGATAGTGTTAAAACTTGAGTTTTGGTCGTACCAAAAAATATGCGCGAAGTTAAATTCACACACTTTCATAAAAATCCTCCTTATGTTTGTCTTGAGTTGAACATTAGCGCTAAAAATAAATCACATTAACCGATGAGTCAAAATATTTAGGCGCTTCGACTTGTACTTGATTTACAACCTTAGGTCACTGTTACTCGGTGCATTTTTCTTGGCGTATCACCGTAATCAATCACAGCATAATGCTGAGTGACCCTGTTGTCCCATATCGCCATTGAGCCCCTGTTCCATTTGAAACGCACTTGATACTCTGGTCGTCGTGCAATTTCAAAAAGCTGGCGAAGTAGTGAATCACTCTCTTCACGTTTGAGTTCATTGATGTAACGGGTAAATTGCTCGTTGATATATAGCGTCTCTTTGCCCGTTTCTGGATGAACTTGTACTAAAGGATGTTCTACTGGAGGATTTTCTTGCGCGGTTTTCAGCAACGACTTATGCCAATCTAGCTCAATTTGGTCCGATTCAATACCCTCAAACGCGACTAACGAATGCGTTGCCGATAAGCCTCTTAGCTTTTCTTTCATGCTTTCATCTAATGAATCGAACACTGAGGTCATCGAACACCAAATCGTGTCGCCACCGACATCCGGTACATGTTGAGCATGCAATAGAGAGGCTTTAGATGGTAGCTCCCGCCAGGTTAAGTCGGTATGCCAATAACTCTCCATTGGCGCATTACCTCGAGTAGTTTCTATCACACTGACTTGCGGGACTTGTTCTACACGCGGAAAGAAGGGATGAGCGGGTTCGAGCTCTCCGAAACGCTTGGCAAGCGCTAAGTGTTGTTCAGGCGAGAGGCTTTGTTCATCCAAGAAAATGACTTGATAAGTAATAAGCGCCTTGTACACATCATCAAGTTCATACTCACTGCAATCCGAAAGATTTAATCCATGAATACGAGCGCCAATGTGAGGGGTAATAGGTTCAATTTTCAACATACTTTCGCTTATCGGTTAAGAGATATTAATAGGGAGTCATTTAGCTACTCGTTATTAAACCGGACAAAACCGATTTTTCTTTCCTTACCATGCAAAATAAAACCGGTTTATTCGAAAAACAAAAGAAAAGAGCCCCTACACTGGAGCTCTTTTTGTTTGTTGATACTTCCTGTATCCGTAGACAAGTCCAATCTGTAGTACTTTCACCGAAAGCCAGATCATCGATATCTCCAGTTGTGTATCACTATTAAATCTAGCATACACACTTCAAGCTTTTCTGAGACGTAACCGAAAGTTCGTCTAAGTACCGCCAATTCCTGCTTATCAACCTAAGAAAGCAACGCCATATCTTTTTGTTGTCAGCTACAAGCCAAGAACAAAGCCCACAACAAGGTGGGCTTTGGCTATCAGTCTTTTGAACCGACTAAACTAGTGAGTAACTTTTTGAAACCATTGTTCAAACCTAAATTTAAAAGTTTGCTTGAAGCGTCAAACCACTGTAAGCCGAGTATGCATTCAACATAACGTGGTATCTGCCGCTTTGGGTGACATTCACCGTACAAGTCTCGCTGTTGCCCGATCGGTAAGGTCGGCAGTCCCACGTACTAAGCGTTGGTTTATCCCCGAAACGAAGATACAGATCCGCATCGCCTGTGCCACCAATGGTGACCACTGTCAGCTGTTGGCCCTGTTCTAAGTCCATGTAGAAGTAGTCCTTTTGTCCTCGGCTGCCACTCAGTCCATTAACCGGCACGCCAGAGACTAGTTTTCCATCTGGATCTGGTCCTGGTGTTGGACCACCGCAATCCGGTTCACAACCACTATCAGTCAAACTATACAGCAGTTTATTGGTGGTTCCTCTTGTGTCAGAAACCTTATTCTCCGAGGCTCTTGAGTTCAGTAACCCTGCGAGTTGAAGCGGTGTTAAGCCGTTGTTTTCTTGTAAGTACAAGGCAGCAACGCCGGCAACATGTGGCGTTGCCATGGAAGTTCCGCTAATCGTTTTATAGCCGCCATCATACCAAGCTGACTTAATTTGAGACCCAGGTGCGAATAGGTCAACACAACTGCCCCAGTTCGAGAAACTTGAACGCGAATCAGAGCTGGTCGTTGAGCCTACCGTTACACCACTTGGTACACGAGCTGGTGATGTATTACACGCATCGGCATTTGAGTTACCTGCCGCCAACATAAAACTCACTCCAGATTGAATCGCGCCTTGCACCGCGCTATCTAATGCAGTGGATTGACCTCCACCTAAACTCATGTTGGCGACCGAAGGCCCTGATGCATTTTGTGCTACCCAATCCACACCAGAAATCACGCCGGATGTGGTTCCTGAACCCGAACAGCTAAGTACTCTTACCCCAACAATATTAACGTTTTTAGCCACACCATACTGGCTGCCACCAATCGTTCCTGCAACGTGGGTACCATGCCCATTACAATCGCTCGAATCAGCATCATTATCTACGAAGTCATAGCCAGAAACCGAGCGCCCGCCGAATTCCTCATGGTTGTTATTAACTCCCGTATCAATCACATATGCTGTGACGCCAGAGCCATCAAAGTTAGCATTGTAGTTTCGATCCAAAGGAAGGTTTCTCTGATCTATTCGGTCTAGCCCCCAAATCGCGTTGCTTTGAACGGCTTCATTTGAAACAACAGGATCGATACTGAGTATTTGGTCTTGTTCAATGTATTCCACCCGAGAATCACGTCTGAGTTGCTTTAATTGAAGTGCGTCTAGATTTGCCACAAAGCCAATAATGGAACTATCAAAAACATCGTCTGTTTTGATTGAAAACGAATTGGCCATGAGGCCTACCGTTTGTTGAGTGAACTGCTGTAATCCAGCCGCGTCATTCATTAGCATCTGCGGTTGTTTCAATACAACAATATAGCGATCAGTGATCGCATCATCTGATGAAGCCAACACCAGTGGAGCAATAGGTTGTTGTGAGTTTTCAGTCGAATTTATAACAGAACCTTGAGCCAGACTTGATGCGGAATAAATACCAAATGTGGCTGCAATACAACAACTTAATACTTTCTTTAACATAGCTTGTTCCTTGATATTTTAGGTTTGTTGGTTGTTACCTACGACAAACACGAAAATGCAGACAGCTAGCGTTATACGCTCAATACGTGAAGCAACAGTGTTACAAATTCAACCTAAGACAATACCAATGAGGTTGCTTATTAATTTATATTCATCTCACTAGGAACTTCGAGTTGGGACAAATTATTTTGAAAAGCTTATGCAAGCGCAATTTATATAATTTGATCAAAAGCTCTAATTTCAACAAAAGTTGAATGCATAGATAAAAATGGTATATGGAAGCGGAATGACCTTCACTATTGACACATAACACACCAAAACGCTGCAAAAACCGGAAAATACAGAATTAAAATTACGGGCGATTAGTCGTGCTTATAGTGAATAAATATTATTAATTGTACTCGCCGACAGCTTACCTCTATCTTGACTGCACTATCCAACACCATAAACAAACGCGATTACGCAGGGAAAAAGACGATGACCGCCATTACCGATTTAAACATTCTGCTAAAGTCCATGTCACCAGAACTCATTGAAGGCAACTATGTTTTCTGTACGGTAGAGGGAGAATTAGCCGACTATGTCCACCTCAATCCGATGGCGACCTTTCGAGAAAAAGAAGGGTTAACTTTAGTACTAACAGAAGAAGTGGCGACTCAAGCGCAGTTAAGTTTCGATGGTGTGTTTAGCTTGATTACTTTGTCTGTACACTCAAGCCTTGAAGCGGTTGGGTTAACCGCTGCTTTCGCCACAAAGCTTGGTTCATACGGTATTAGCGCCAACGTGATTGCTGGCTATTACCATGACCATATCTTCGTTCAGAAAGACAAAGCTGAAGCCGCAATGAGCGCGCTTAGAGAGTTTTCAGAAGCCGAATAACTCGATCAGTTTGCTCGTTCACGTATGAAGTTGACTAACAGCTTAGTTAGATGTGTGTGATAACTCATCGAACGGTAATGAATATATATCGTCAGGGGCGCTAATTGGTCATCTAAGTACTGTTCAACCAATGTGCCCCGCTCTATTTCCTCACGACAAAACTCTTTGGGTAACGCAACAAAACCAAGCCCGCGGATCGCAGCGGCTTTCGCAATAAATCCACCATCAACATTAATGTTTGACTTGATATTCAGTCCCTTCGAGTCGTCGTCTTCCCCACTAAATACCCAAGGATTGCCACCAAAAGCTTTATAACTAGAGATACATGGCAACGAGATTAAGTCTTCAACTTTACTTGGTGTTCCATGTTCCTCTAAACAAGTTGGAGAAGCCAAAACTACGCTCTCCCATTGGCATAAAGGACGAGAAACCCAATCCCTATCATCAAGCGATCCTCGCTCAAAGCTGATCACGATATCAGGGTCACTATTGAGAGCACTTTCTAAGGACGTACTGTGTTCGCAGAACAGAGAAATATTTGGATAGTCGACCACAAAGTCAGCAAGAATATCGCCAATGAACGGAACGTCTGGCGTGCTTAAGCGAATACTTCCTTTTACTGATTCAGTGGAAGTGGTGAGATTTTGTAACGTCTGGCTCAAGTGGCGAAGCGGTTCTCTTATCTCATTATACAAAGTATCGCCAGCCGAGGTAGGCGTAACCTTACGTGTAGTCCGATAAAACAGTTTATTGCCAATCTCATTTTCAAGTTGTTGAACATGACGACTGACCGTAGAGCTTGGAATTAGCAAGCGCTCCGAAGCCTTGATGAAGCTGTTCTGCTCATACACACAAAGGAATGAGTTTAACCAAGCGTTATCGATTCTTTCCAACCCGATTATCCCAAAATCATTAATAGTGAATCTTATATTAGATTATTTATCAGGATTATCCATCACGATAAAATTTAAAAAAATGATGGGAGTGAATAATGATAAAAAGTAAGAACCAGGCAATTTTCGAGCGCGATGGGTATCAGCTCAAAGCCGAACAACACGGCGAAGGACCAAACTTATTAATTATTGGTAGTGTTGATTACTACAAGCGAGTGATACCGAAGGCGCTACACGACCACTTTACTTGCCTATATCTAGATCATCGTGGGT
Source organism: Vibrio sp. 10N.286.51.C3 (assembly GCF_003050065.1). Taxonomy (NCBI): domain Bacteria; kingdom Pseudomonadati; phylum Pseudomonadota; class Gammaproteobacteria; order Vibrionales; family Vibrionaceae; genus Vibrio; species Vibrio sp. 10N.286.51.C3. The sequence goes on from NZ_PIGC01000021.1 coordinate 53,566, forward strand.
TTGCTTTAACAGGAAAAGATAACCAGACAATTAATTTGGATATTATCTCTGACGATATTGAAGCTATCTGCGAGAGTTTTAATATACAGAAAGCCAATGTTCTTGGTCATTCAGGGCATGCTTACATGGCTCTTCACTTCGCCAGTTCTACCAAAATTCGTATTGAGAAGGTTATGGTTGTTGGAGCATCACCAAGCTTATCTGAAGAGATGAAAGCCAAACAGTTTTCACACTGGGAAAGTCATGCGTCAGGTGAACGAAAGCGCCTATTTAAACAAAATATTGGAAAGCTCGAACACGACATAAACAAAGAACCACATAAAAAGTTTGTCCATCTATGTAATCGATTAAGCCCTATGCGCTGGGCAGATCTCAGCTTTAATGAACTTCCCCTTTGGGAGCGAGTACACACCAACACAACAGTACTTGACGCACTATGGGGGGATATTTTTAACAGTATAGATGTAGCGACTCTGCCTATGGTTAATCAGCTAGAAGTTATTGTTGCTATTGGCGAACTCGATTTCAGTATCGCACCTTTGAGCACTTGGCTGGATTTAGGAGGGGCGTTTAAATCATTAGAACTCATTGAGCTTGAAGGCGTGTCGCATACCCCAATGCTTGAATCGCCAGTCAGTTTTATTGAACTGATGTGCCATCATCTACTCGATTAATTCAGTGACTTATCTTGTTCTACCATCTAACAATCGCCACAAAAAAAGCGACGTAATCTACGTCGCTTTGGCTTATTGCTTACCGATTACTCACTGATCAGGCATCAGCGAATGAAACCGTTAAGCAAGCTTAAAAGTCGCCACTTTGTCACTTAAACCAGCGGCTTGGCTCTTAAGTTCGTTCGACTCAGTTAAGCTGTCCTGCGCGCCCACAACTAAGTGGTCAGTGACATCTTTAATGGTCGTAATGTTTTGGGTAATTTCACCCGTCACGTGCGTTTGCTCTTCAGCGGCAGTCGCGATTTGAGTCGCCATATCACTGATCAAAGCAACTGCAGTATTGATCTCTTCAAGCGCATGCGAAGCTCTGTCTGCATCTTCTACGGAATGTATTGCCAGTTTAGAACTGCTCTCCATAAGCTCAACGGCTTGGGTCGTCGTACGCTGCAGAATATCAATCGTTGATTTGATCTCTTCCGTTGAAGAGTGAGTGCGCTGAGAAAGCACACGTACTTCGTCAGCTACCACAGCAAAACCACGACCTTGTTCACCAGCACGGGCAGCTTCAATCGCTGCATTCAAAGCAAGTAAGTTAGTTTGCTCTGCAATGCCTTGGATTGTCGCTAATACTGTTGAGATCTCTTGAGCGTGCTTGTTTAGCTCGCTGATCACGTTGCCCGCTTCGTTCACTTCATTGGCCAAGTTATTGATTGAGCCTTTAGTGTCGACAACCAGAGCGTGACCACTGTTAGTGCTTGTCGCTGAGTCTTGTGCAGCTTTCGCTGTTTGCTCGGCATGTGATGCAATCTCTTGAGTTGCACAGGCCATTTCAGTTACCGCCGTCGCCACCATCGTGATTTCTTGCTGCTGGTGGTTTAGCTCATCCACAGAGCGGTTCGCACGCTGAGCACTTTGCTCTGACTGACTGTTGAGCTGCTCTGATTGTCCGCGGATATGACCTATCAACTGCTGTAAGCTACCAACAAAGGTATTGAAGTTCTGAGCAAGCTCACCCACTTCATCCTGATTATCAACATGAATACGTTGAGTTAGATCACCACTACCATTCGCGATTTGCGCCAATGCTTGAGATACATGATTAAGCGGACGGAATAGAATCGTACACAGTAGGTTGAACAACACAGTACATACGATGACAACCAGCAAAGTCACCAACACTTGACCAATCACGGCATCAAATAACGGTGCTACCAAAGAGTCATGGTTAACAACGCTCACAGTAATTAGGCTCGTTCCATCAATCGCACGCGCATACAGAACATAATCGCTGCCGTTTAAGTCGATCGAAGTATCTTTACCACTAGCTAATGCCTTTTGTACATCCGTAAAATCTAACCCAAGTGAGCTGATGTTCTTATTCAATAGCTTGGTATCAGGGTGCGTATAAACCGTGCCTTTATTAGTCGCGATGAACATGTAACCTTCACCTGGAAGAATCACTTGCTCTAGGCTATTAAGAATGTCGGTAATTTCAACATCCGCACCCAACACAACCTGTTGACCATGTAATTGCATGGCAGTACCCAGTGACACAACATTCGCCCCAGTTGCAGCAGCAACGGTTGGGTTATCCATGAACACCTTGTTTGGGTTTGCAACCGCATTGGTGTACCAACCCCATAAACGTGGGTCATCATTACCCGGCGGCAGTACCACTCCATTCGCATTCTTTTGCGAACCGTCAGGAAACGCTAAGAAGACATTATCAAAAGACGCAGAATCACGAACCTGTTTTAGGTGAGTCACCAAGCTTTCTTGTTTGGATTCTTTCGAAAGAGAAGTAAGCGCACGCTCTTTGGATAAGATCCAATCCGATACATATTGATTGTAAGAAGCCGATGCGCCCTCTAAGCGCTGCTCAACTTCAGTATCCAACCTTTGCAGTGAAGCACGAAAAGACAATGCCTCGACCAAAATCCCCCCCAGGATAATGGCCATACTGGCTGAGATCGCCAGTTTATTTTTAAGCGAGAGTTTCTTGAACATAGGAAACCTATAATTTGGAAGTAAAAAACCGTGGCGAACAAATTGGTTGCCAAAGCGGTTTGCAAGCGGGATATATTTTACGCTTTAAAATAAATTAAGAAACCGATGAGGAACTGAAATATTGATATATGTGAGTAAGTGCACGCATCGTAACCCATTGATTTAGAGAATGGTAAACTCTAAATTTTGAATTAATGTGCTAAACAAGGTCAGCTGATGGGTGTCTTTGTTTGGCAGTAATAACGGCACAGCTCACGCTAGGCCGTTACCCCACTAGGAAGATATTTAAATGTGTAGAACGTCTGAAAAAAACAGGTCGCAGACAAAATAGTCAAAAGTTGATCAACCAAAGTCCAACGTTAATAGCAATCGTGTCTCATTAGATGAAGTGACTGGTGAACGATGCACAAGACCTGCATTTTCGTTGCCACTCCAGCGCTCACCTTTCAATAGCGCTACGTCACCACTCACCATTTGTTGAATATCAGATTCATGGTTGTACAAGCCAGAAGCAGAGTCTGGCTGTCCGTTGCTTCCACGACCTAACTTTGAACGATCGACCGAGTCGTTCTGTAGCCATTGAGTCGCGACACCGTGATAAGTGGTTACTAAGCGGCAAGGCACTTGGTCGAAATGAAAGCGAGGACACATTGCCTTATTCAACACCGCCAAACGCAGCCCTACTTCTTCAAGCTCAAACAAACAACAGAACATATCCACCAGCTCTGCCATGTTTTCTAATAGCGCTTTAGAGGCCGTTCCGTCCGTTGCAAATTCCAACTTATCGTAGGCGTTGCCCGGTGACACGCTAACAGACTTACTAAAATTTGGATTCGACGCGATAAACTCATCAATGTCACCTATTAAATCAGCATCAAACTTACGCTGCCAAATCGCGATGTTGATATCACTTTTGTAAATATCGGCTAATACCGTGGGCTGCTCCGAAGCACTAACGCATAGTTTGTGACTCACCTGATCTTTGATACTCACAGCCGAACTAATGTTAAGTGGCTGATTACTATTGGTTGCCAAAGGCTTCGTTAACACGGCATTCATTACGTCTTCTCCTTGATACATGCTTATCGCTTCACTCTTACTGCTACAATCGTTATTCGCAGCAAGAACGAATTGAGTTATGTTATAACATAACCAAAAATACACAAGTAAGTTAACCGATCATGGTTCCAATTATGTGGAGCTGCCTTTCTAGCTTTGGGTAATTCTTAAGATACTGATCTAAGCTTCTATCTACACTTACCAAAGAAACTCATCTATGTGGTAACCACTTATGAAAACGCTAATATCTGCACTCGGTCTGTTTTGTACCCTTATTTCTGCGCCCTCTTTTTCAGAAACAGGCTACACGTTAGATCCAAAGTTATCGAACATCACATTCGCTACCATTAAAAAGCAGTTTGTTGTAGAGCCCGCATCCATCAAACCCATGTCTGGAGGGCTTACCGAAGAGGGGCAGTTTTCAATAGTATTGGACTTGAAAAGCGTTAGCACTGGTGTCGCTATTCGCGATCAGAGGCTAAATGAGCTCTACTTTGAATCGATGACTTTCCCTGAAGTGAAGGTCTCTGGAAAAGTCGAATCGTCAATGCTATCCGGCGACCCAAAAAGAACAACCGTAGCGGCGGAAGTTACCTTACACGGCGTAACAAAAACGATCGACTTCCCAGTTATGGTGGTTCCATCGTCAGGATTTGTCATGGTTAGCTCTGCCTCGACAATCATCGTCAATGGAGCTGATTTTGGAATATCGACAGAGAATCTAAACAAACTTTCGGCAACCGTGGGTGGACTAACGATTTCCGACAAAATCCCTTTAAGCTTTAACCTACTTTTCGACCAGTAAAGGAGTTATACCTCTTCTTTAAACCCACCTCATTTCACATTCATCCATCGTTTAAGAGCGGTGAATGTGAGTGAGAGCCCACAGAACATCAAACTTTTCTAAATACCTAATCATTTACGTTCATTTAGATCCAACTTTAGTCTAACCATTAATCACTCAATTCTACTGTGATTAAAACAATCGCTTATTGCCTTATCCTCGGCAGAGCAACACATCTACCTAAGTGTTTAAACACACTCGCTATTTACCTATCTCAAACCGGTTTTAAATGAGCAAATTATATGACTAAGCGCCTAGTGATATTGATGGTGAATGATGTCATTATACAAAATCGAACAAAATTTTTTCCTATTGCCAGAGCATCTAGTTAAATCCGAAAGAGCCCTTTTTATGTTGAATACACACATCATTAATCGAGATAGCCTTGCAGGAATGGGAGCGACGTTGATAGGCAACGGGATCGGTAGGTTTGCCTATATAGCATTAATGCCGGCGCTCATTCAAAGTGGTTGGTTTAGCGAAAGTGATGCATCTTATCTTGGTGTCGCGACCCTTCTTGGGTACATCTTAGGTGCACCTGCTACCAACATACTGCTGCGTTACTTTGGTGCTGGGCAGTTGATTCGTTTCGCTATGTTGGTGAGCAGCTTTAGCTACTTGGGCTGTGCGCTACAGGATGCGCCCTTAGCATGGTTTTATGTTTGGCGAACTTTGGCTGGAGTTACGGGGGCGATACTCATGGTTGTCGCCCCACCAGTGATTGTCCGAAAGTTTAACCCAGATGTGAAAGCTCGTGTCAGCGGTGTTGTATTTTCAGGCATTGGGCTTGGTGCAATGTTATCTGGCACCCTAATTCCTGTGCTCATTTTTTTTAGTGTGGTTTCGGCTTGGATTGGCATGGGAGTCATCGCGTTGGCCACCACTATACTCACCTGGAATGCTTGGCAAACCCAAGATAATAAGTCAAAAGCGCCTTATATAAAATCTTCCTTCTCACAGCTATCAAGGCCTAAGTTAATCAGCGTAACGCTTATTCTTGTGGCTTATACCTTCGATGCTATCGGCTACCTACCACACACCTTGTTTTGGGTTGATTACATCGTACGAGAACTAGGGATGTCGTTCACTAGCGGTGGTTTATTCTGGGCAACCTTTGGTATTGGTGCTGCCATTGGACCATTGATTACGGGCATGTTGGGAGACAAGCTAGGGCTTAAGAAGTCACTATGTATTGCATTTAACTTCAAGGCTCTAGGCGTCGCACTCCCGCTTTTTAGCACCCACCCCATCGCGCTACTCATATCTTCATTACTGGTCGGTATTTTCACGCCGGGAACGGTAACTCTTGTGTCGACTTACACATTAGAGATTGTCGGTTATGAACTGCACACCAAAGCGTGGGCAGGAATGACTCTCTCTTTTGCTGTATCACAAGGTGTGGTTGGACTTTTGATGGCGTACTACTTAAATCATATGGATTCATACGACGTTTTGTTCAGCGTTAGTACTGCTGCTTTGATTTTGTCTACGGTGTGTATATTAATGACCGCGACTCGCTCTAAGCCTGAACACTTGACCTCGTTCTAAGCTAGCTTCTTCGGTTCATCTGACGAATACAATAAAGGATTATCATGCAACTCTACTTAAATGAAACCTCCCCGTTTTCACGCGTAGTCGCAGCTACAGCACTTCTATCGCGCTGCTCCCCACTGTCTTTTGTTTGGGTTGATCCATGGAGCTCTCCAGCCAATCTAAAAAGCGTCAATCCGTTTTGTTTAATTCCTGCACTTGAACTTGATGACGGAACAGCATTGACAGAAAGCTTATGCATTTGCCAATACCTAATTGAAACATATCAGCCTCAAACGCTCCGCCAAGTAATGTTAAATAGTGCCAATGACATGCATACACTAGGAACAGCTAAGACGTTAATGGAGATCGCTTTTCGAACCGTGGCATTGACTCGCTATGCAGACAGTGACAATGCGCTTATCCAGAGAGGGCAAGAAGGTATCGTTGCCGCCCTAGAGCGACTAGACCAAGAGATCAAAGAACAAGGACTAGAATCCCTTCTGAGTGACAACTTGGCCACGTTGTATCTCCATGTCGCTTTAGATTACGTTCAGTTTCGACATACTGAATTGTTTGATGAAGTGAACAGCTGCACCATCATCGATTTCTTACACCTTTCTCCGTTCGCACACGTACTGACACGTATAAGCATTGAGAGTTTGGCAAACAAGCCTGATTATGAAACGTTGCTTGATTCGTTCGGTCTGGATACCTAAAAGCGTCCAGAACTAGAATGCGTAAAGTCTTGAATTCAACTTGAGATAGGCTAAGAGATGTCGTTGATGTCACATGTCGTTACACAGCATGGTGTCTTAAGGCTTTACATCTTGGGCAAGGTAAACAACAATCCCTGAGAATAAATCCATAACATAATGTATTTAGAAATTATGAGTAGCACAGAAAACAAAAAATCGAGTCCTCTTTTCGAAGTCGTATTTAACGTCCTTCTTCCTTCATTCATTTTAATGAAGTTCAGTGGAGATGAGCATCTCGGAACAGGCTTAGCATTACTTGTCGCCCTAGCCTTCCCTATTGCTTACGGTGGCATGGAGTTGATCCGCAACAAGAAGTTCAACTTCATAGCAGCGCTTGGCTTTGTCAGTGTACTTTTAACAGGTGGCATTGGTTTCTTTGAGCTAGACACTCGTTGGTTAGCACTAAAAGAGGCATTAATCCCAGGTCTAATTGGTTTAGCAGTTCTTGGCTCAACCTTCACCCGCTACCCGTTTATTCAGAAAGTTATCTTCACACCAGCTCTGTTAAATATCTCTCTTATCGAAGAGCGTTTAAGACAGTTCGGTAAGCAGGCGCAGTTCGACCGTTGCTTAATGACATCAAACTACCTATTCGCGAGTACTTTCGCATTTTCTTCTGCGATGAACTACTTCCTAGCGACTTGGATTGTGACAAGCCCTGCTGGCACCGCTGCCTTCAATGAAGAACTTGGCAAGCTGACACTTTACAGCTACCCAGCAATCGCCATCCCAAGCATGTTGATGATGTTGGGTATTTTCTACTACATTTGGCGTCAAGTTCGCTCTATGACTTCGCTAGAAACAGAACAAATTTTTATTACTAAATAGTTCTGAATTAACAAATCTCTCTGACAACACAACCAGAAGCCCAGCAATTAAGCTGGGCTTCTTTGTTTTTACTCTTTCGTTTGTCAACATGACAGATGACAGTTTCGACTTGGATTATGAACCTCGCGGACAATCCGAATGACTTTTCTCAAGTTAATTTGGGCGACATGTCTATAAACCAATAATAATCAATGAATTGCATTGATTGAACCGACAGATGCTTTTATAGTCAATCCTGTTGGTTACTTTACAAAGCTCTACCCAACCACTGACAATATTTCAGTTGCCGTTGATAAGATCGCATAAGCTAGGTGCTAAAGGTAGACGCCAGCCGTACTCAATAAGGAATATAGATTATGAACAAATCTCAATTAGTTGAACACATCGCGACTTCTGCAGACATCTCAAAAGACCAAGCTGGCACAGCGCTCAATGCGCTAGTTGAAGGTATATCTTCTTCGCTTGCTAACGGTGATGACGTATCGATCCTTGGATTTGGTAGCTTTAAAGTTAACTCTCGTGCCGCTCGAACTGGTCGCAACCCGCGTACCGGAGAAGAGATTCAGATTGCAGCATCAAAGACGCCAGCATTTAAAGCAGGCAAAGCACTAAAAGAGACGTGCAACCTGTAACACAGAAAAACACAAGGAAGATTACGATGACGACTAAGGAAAAAGCGAAAACGAGCCGAAGCAAAAAAGCTGGTAAGTCGACTAAAGCACAAGCCGAAACACCTAAGACTCGTCAACGCATTGAAGAGCTTCTTGAAGAGCGTGAATTGGCCAAACTGTTAGAACTATAGTTTATGTAAGAACTAAAGTTTAAGTTTAAGCAAAGTGATAGTTTGTTATCGTTCTAATGCCACTTCAGATTTGTAGTGGCATTTTTGGTTTTAGAAACACGTTCCTATAGCAAACAATCGCTTCCTAGCTCTTCTACCCACTAAAACACGACCCCAACCGTCCAAAATATGAACACTAAGTAACTGGCTTAGTTACATTGTCATACATACCCATACATACCCAAATCGCATTTTTCACTATCATCATTTTCTTGTTATTGGTGAGATTATTGGAAGGGTTCGTAACACAACTGTGTTCGAACAATACTTCTTCTTTGAGGTGATTATGAATGTCGTTCGCATGGGGATTGAAGCCAATACCCATAAAAATAAGGGTAAATATAAAGCCATAATTAAGTTTACGATTCGAGCTCTGTTTTATTATTCAGCCACTCGAAAAATGAGTGATAACTTCAACTCTGAAGAGAGAAAGTTGTTATTTATCAAGCAGCCCAACTTCTTGTCTAAATTTGTGACTCCCTACCTATGTACTGGCTTTAGCAATAAAGAAAAGATCGACATCTTGTCCAAGCACTACGACTGGTTTGAAAACACCTTCGTAACAGAAGCACGTCAACAAATCTACAATGAAAGACTCAATCTTCTAAAACTAGACATCGATGACCGCATCTATCTAGTTAATCTCAGCTTTGAAAGAAACGCGAGAAAAGAAGGTGAACTCACAGTTTCATTGACCAATTCTCAACTCGAAAAAATGTATACCATTTCATTTACTGTTTTCGACAACAACATCTACATCGGCGGTATTCAGGGTGGGGCCAATGACAATGGATTTAGCCGCACATTCACCAAAGCTTTTTACGGTTTAAGACCTAAATCCTTCATGGTAGAAACACTACGATTACTCGCTATTAACTTGGGTCTCGACAATATCTATGCGGTAAAAGAGTCTGGCCATGTGTCGAACTCATTGCGCTACGGTAAGAAAAACAAAGATATCAGCCTTAAATACGACAGTCTGTGGGAAGAACACGATGGACAGGTGCATGATGACTATTTTTATCGTCTACCGACCAACCCGAACAGAAAAGATCTTGAAGCTCTAAAACGTCAAAAGCGTAAGTTGTATCGCGAGCGTTATGCGTGGCTAGATCAGTATGAACAAGATCTAAAGAACGAAATGAGCCGTTACGCCCCCCTTCATATGTAGTACCAACAATTGAACTAGCGCCGGCCAGTTAATTTAGCGCAGTGACTTAACCCGGCATCTGATCTGGCTGTTAAGGTACCCCGTCCAAGTAAGCTCAACCGACCAAAAATATAAAACCTCGCAATTGCAAGGTTTTATATTTGCGACCAAAGCTAAAACTAGTTCAAATCTCAATTCACAGTTTAGCCTCTCGTCAAAATAGCGAGTCACTCACTCTATTGAGTTTAAAATCGAGCCACACCTTTTCTTAGCTCATTCAAGCTGAGTACACTTTGCTCATACTGCTTTTTACTGTCTTCCATGAGGTCGTGAGAAGCTTCAGCTTTACTATGGATGGAAAGAATATTCTGGTTAATCTCTTCTGATACATTCACTTGCTCTTCAATAGCGACAGCGATTTGGTTATTCCTATCAACCACTCCCTGTACCTTTTCGCTCAACAAAGTAAGGCTTTCTAGAGTCGATTGAATCGTTGTTTGAGTACGTTTCGCTTTTTCTGTGCCATTATTAACGGCCGTTACTGACTGACCACTGCCTGTGCATAGCTTTTCAATAACCGCTTGAATCTCTGTTGTTGCTTTTTGTGTTTTTTGAGCTAGCACTCGTACTTCATCCGCCACTACCGAGAACCCTCTTCCAGAGTCGCCCGCTCGTGCAGCTTCTATCGCGGCATTGAGGGCTAACAGGTTGGTTTGGTCTGCAATCGCGTTAATCATCTCAATAACGGAGCTTATTTGCTGCGTCTCTCTCTCTACAGACAGCGATATTGTCGATATATTGTCTAATTCACTAGTCAGCTCGACAAAGTTTTCTTCTACTTGGTTTAGTTCGTTCTGACAAGATAATAGCTCTTGTTGGGTGCTAAAGGTGGAATCTAGAGTACCTTGTGCATTTTGAGAGATTTCGCTTGAAGCCGCCTGCATTTCATTAATAGCTGTCGCTGCCATATCAATTTCTGTTTTCTGACTTTCAAGGTTTTCAGACACCGTTGCGTTCGATTCAGCCGTTTTATTCGCCTGCATTAGGGTTAATTCACATGAATCACTCACCGAAATTCGGATTCTGCCTAATAACGCTTTTGCATATTGTTTCCGCACCTTCATTCCTAAAGCAATTTCGGAGAGATCATCTACCTTACCAAAATAAATATGCTCCATTAAAGGGTTGTTGAACTCATTTTTTGCAATTTCACAAATACCCTCCAAACGACGCGTAAGAATATAGATTGATATTGAGCCACCTAAAAATAGCACTAATAAACTTTGCAGTTGTGTTACGAATTGATTAATTTGAAGCGCATAAACAATCCCGATTAGTAATATTGAGCTCAAAGTTTGACGTTGCCAAAGTCTTGTCTTGGGTAACATAAGCTTAAACGGTGTTTTTCCCTTATTTAACGTTTCATAAGCTTTCTCTGCTCGTTCAACATATTCTCTTTTTGGCTTAAACCGAACCGACTGATATTCAACAATCTCGTTATCTTCTTTTAACGGAGAAGCAAAAGCATCAACCCAATAATAACCACCACCGTTCCGTTGGTTTTTCACCATACCCATCCAGTTATTCCCTGATTGAATATGGCACCATAGGTCTTTAAATGCGGCTTTAGGCATATCTCTATGGCGAACCACATTGTGATACTCACCTACGAGCTCTCCTTCTTTGTAGCCTGCTACTTCATTAAAATGGGGGCTTGCATACTTGATTTTACTGGAAGGGTCTGTCACTGAAATCAGATTGTACGACTCTGGGTAATCATACTCTTGCTCTGTCATAAATATTTCCCTAGTTAAACTAGATAACAATCAACTTGTTGTGTGGTTCATCTATGCTACAACGCGCTGAAAAAGAAAAAATTTGATCCTTATCTCCTTCAAAAACAACCATTAACCGTTGATAAAAAAGAATTTCTACATAAGTAAAACGAACATCAAATCTACCCAAAGGTTAACAAAACAAATCCAAGGGCACGTTAGTCGCATAAATGAAACCAATTTCACATTGACGTTAGATAAGGTTAGCTTATGAAACATAGAAGCGGGAACAATAAACATTACAAAAAGCAAGGCTATAGCGCATTTATCCAAGAATATCCCGACCTTCAAACTTTATAACCAAAAACCAATAAACCTATATAATTAAGCCCTAATATATCGTCAAAATAAATATATTCCGTTGTGAGTAAACCATCTATTCTCATATGTTTGTCCAATCACTCTTTCAGATTCACCGAAAAAAGTTCTTTATACCTTCACAATAGTTGGTTTGTATTTTGCTAATAATTGAAGGCTTCTAAGATAAATAAATTACAAAGCACAACATGGTATGTAATTAGTTTTTATTATGATTAAGGGTTATAAAGACATGAGATTTATACGAGAAAATATTCTTTCACTTTCCTTGATAATATTCGGAACCTGTTCTTTAATATGCATCTGCAACCATATTATATTTAAGGAAACTTATGAATGTATTAGACAAGGATTGCTTATTACAGTTAGTCATTGATAACTTTCAAGAAGATGTCGCAAAATCCGTTGATTTCAACACGGGAGAAGTCGGTATTAAGTATACTTACCTTGAGCATAACCTTAATTTCTGCATGGACTTATCGATAGTAGAAAAAATATACTCGACAAGGTAAGGTGCGAATAACCTGATTTCGTTAAGCAATATTATCTTTGACGTTGATAATTCTATATGAGTTGTAAATCTCAAAGATAATAACTTTACCGGCATTCAACGCGCTATTTTAGTGACGTTATTAATAAACCTATACTTTGTCGGAAACATTTTAGATACCTTAACACTCTCGCCTGTTCCGCGCTCTTACTGCACCAGCCAGAACAATCCACTTCCAAAAACGAAATTTTAGCTTACTGGCTTTAGACCGATATCGCGTTGACGGTGACGCTTGAGAAGCGCATGCTTTTATTTCCGAGCAGAATAGTTTTGGCCGAATTAATAGCCTAACCCGTCCATAACTTGTTCTGTGCAACGTATCTGATTGAATGGTAGGTCACATGAATAAAGTTATTATGTTAGTAATGGGGCTGCTTTTTACCAGTCGATTATTTGCCAGTATTGGGCCGCACGTTAGTCAACTTGAGCATGATGCCCCTATTCTGCTTCGCTCAGCATTGATTGTCGGAGTTTCGGCTTATGCCGTTTGGACAGCGTTCAAATATTTCAAAAAGAACAAAGCTTCTAGTTCAGACTAACTGTAGCGGAAAGAACCCAGAAAACGTCGAAGTAAGCAGCAGATGTCGGTTATTGATCCGCAAAATAATCGACCAAGATTTTACGCCACTTACGCGACTCACGAATTTTCAGCAGCGCACGGTTTATCTCTTCTTCGTGTGAGTTATTTTCAGTAATGATAAATCCATAATTCTGCTTTTCTAACTGATACGGTAACACCTCTAGATCATCGAACTGTCCACTTGTTCTGCCATTACCGATCATATATTTGAGTACCACATCATCGGCTACGATGGCTTCAACTTCACCTTCCTCTAAAGCCGCCAACAGTCTCGGCATATCCACATAACTCTTGTGTCGAATACCAAAGCTAGTGAGCATCAAAGAAGAAGTCGTCGCGACTTTTGCCCCTACTTCAACATCCGCAAGATCATTAACGCCTTTAATATGGGAAGAGCCTTGGCTAAGCGTGAGCTTGCTGGCTAATACCGCAGTAATACTGGCGATGAACAGCATACTCAATACACCAATGAATACTGTGGCAATTCGTCCGGTTAAGCTTTTGAACTCAAAGTAATTGAATGGGCCTCGAGTGATGAACAGTAAGCCAAGTATGAAGCTTTCTAACCAACGACCAGTACGGCTTTTCATCGAATAGAGCTTTTCATTCTCACCGTGCTCCAACACGTAAAAAAATGCGCCAATGACCCCAGAGATAAAAACGATAACACCAATGATCACCCACAATGCAGGGTTTAAGAAAATGGCGCGCAAGGTATGAAGGTAGCCCTGTTTCTTCACTGCGATAGCAAGGTGAGTTTCGTAAAAGGAATGGGAAAAGTCAGCAAACAGCTCACGCTCTGGGGTGATTGAAATACAAGAGACTCCGATATCGATTTGCTCGGTTTCAATCGCATTGAGTAGTTCATCCAAACGGTGATTCTCTATCGTGTATTCAACGTCCATTTCTTTGGCGATCTGTTCCCAAAGCTCGACACTTAGGCCATTCCATTCACTTTCCATCGAACTAATCACAAAAGGCGGACAAGGGTAAACACCAACTTTAAGCGGAGCAGACGAAGCAAAAGTGCTGAAGAATGGAAAAAGTAAAACAATTGAAAGAGCACAGTATCGAGGTATCGATTTGAAGAATTTTTGCATCAGCAGCCCTCCAGAAAAAGGCAGCGATGAATTGAATCGAGTGCAAAGGCTCGCCTAACGAACACACCTTAGCGTCCTCAAAAGTGAAAAGAGTTTATGACAAATTCAATGTTGCCCTAGCTTTAATAGTTATGACTTTAACTATAGAGAACCCTACTTATTCTGCAAAATATTGGGCTTAAACCTAAGACATAAACTGGCTCTGTGCTGACGAACACAAGATTCCGTTCTGAGTGATTTGGCTCTCTAAGAAGTGAATATTGCGTCTGCTTTTAACCCATTGAGCGCGAATTTCTAACTCTTTATCAATGGCTATTGGATGATGAAAACGAGACGTTAAACTCACCGTCATCGCATTGATACTGTTTTGGAACAAACAATGCAGCATAGCGCTGCCGTGTAATGTGGTAACAATACCGCCCTGCATGATGCCATCGTAGCCCTCGACTTTATCTGTTGGTACAATCTTGGCTCTTGTTTCATATTTAACTAAAGCTTCACTCTTAATTGAAGCTTCATGATTGGCCAAGGCTTTATGATTGACTAAAGTCTCGCGTTCGCCAACGGCTTCAAAACAAATGGGGCTGTCTGCGAAAAAACCTTGGCTGCATACTTGGCAGTGCCGATGGTTGTGAGGAATGAAAACCTTCATACTTACCCTTATTCCTTTTTACCCTTAGATTCCTAGAGATTGATATGGCTCGACCAAAAAAACATCGCCAGTTATGTACCCGTGCGGCTTACTCTTGTTTTAAGCCTAATGGCGTTCCTATGGACGAGCTTCATAAAGAAGAACTGCTATTAGAAGAGTTAGAAGCCTTACGCTTGGCTGATCAAGAAGGATTGAGCCAGCTTGAAGCCGCCGAGCAAATGCAGGTATCTCGCCAAACGTTCGGCAATATCATTAAGCGTGCACGAGCCAAAGTCGCCAAATGCATCGTCAACGGCCATGCTTTGGTCATTCAAGGCACTTAACTCGCGTCCTAGCCAGGAATGATTTAACGCAAAGGCCACTCATTCCCAAGACTTAGCTTGATGGCTCAGTGATCTGATACAACGTTCGGCTATGCTCTTCGCACACATCCTTGCAATTGCATTCGCGCTCAATGTCTAACTGCGCGAGCCCTCCACAACTGCCTTTGATTGGCTTACGTGAAAAAATCACGCCTATCGCCATCAGAAAGACGATTCCAACAAAACCCAGTAGCGTGAGTAAGAAAGTCATTTACGGACACCTCGAATAACACTGAACCTATTCGACCGTGGTGTGTGAATCGACGTTTCTTTCTTGTGTCCTTTGTCACCGCACGTTTTCTCGCGACACCCGCTATTTCTGGGCTCTCGACCATAATCGAGGTCAGTGACTTCTTGCAGATTGCTGAAATCCAGCGAGGCAACTTCCGCCTTTCCTGTCGATGCAAAAACTCTAATATCGTTGTTGAACAAGTGTGCCAACATCTTCTTCCCTATGTGACGGACAACTACAGCCTTCACATCGTAAGATTTAACGACAGACATCCATTGTTTCTTCTTATTGCACGGGCTGTCCGACTCAACCAAAGGAATAAGCTGCTTTATTTGTTGTTGCTCATCGACAATAGCTATCTCCGGAGAACGAGCAAAGTGGTTGCCGACATGAAGGTCGCGGCAAGGTATTGCGTATAACATGGTAACTTCCTGTTATTGATGATCAGGAGTTCAGAATACGCCCCATTATTAGCATATGCCAATAACTATCGTGTGAAAAATAAGATTTACTGAATCGATAAGTACGATCAAAAACAACAGTCAGCCAATATGGTTAGCGCAGATTAGTTTACCTCCCGCATCTAGTCATGGAAAAGCCCCTTACCCAGAAACAAGAATGCCCCCGCTATTGCTGGGCATTCTTTATACGGAAGAGTTGAAGAAACACAAACGGTCTCTTTTACTCAAATCTCGTCACAAGCGGCATTCAAGCTCGCACATGAAGCGGTCAATCAATGTGAGGCAGCTGGCGACAAGGTTTCTGCGACTGTCGTTGATTTGTCGGGTAATGTGATTGCTCAACTGCGTTCTGATGGCGCTGGCATCCACACACTTGATAGCTCACGCAAAAAAGCGTTCACCGTGGCGAGCATGAAACAACCATCAGCTAACCTAATGAAGCTCATTGCCGATAAGCCGATCATGCAACCCCTTCAGAATATGGACGAAAACTTGCTGTTCTTAGCCGGTGGTGTTCCAGTACAGGCGAACAATGCGATGATTGGTGCGATTGGTGTGGATGGTGCGCCAGGCGGTCACCTAGATGTGGCGTGTGCTGAAAAAGCGATTAAGAAGTTCTTCTAGAAACCTGATGCGATTTGTCCAAATGAAAAGTGCCCAGCAATTGCGGAGCACTTTCCAAAAGGTCAGACATAAATAAGAACCGCTCACCCTAAGGCACTTCAAAGCGGCCACTCATAGCAAGGTGATCAGATAAATCCCACACACCCCACATTTCCTCATCAAAGCTACGTAACACTTCTATCTTGCTGGTACTAGCCACCACACTGCCATTATCTGAATACAATAGATAATCCAGCCGTTCTTGAGCAAATTCATCACTGTTTGATAAGTTTTGGTTCACAAGCGGGTCATAACTATAGATTAATGAGCCTTCTAAAGGCGGTTCTCGCAAATTCAGTATTCTTAGCATTTGAGTAAAGTCGATGGGAAACTTATGTTTGGCGATATTGAAATCACCACCGAAAATCACGGGTTCATCTTGCGGTAAATCGAGCTGTTCGACAAAAGCGAGAATTTCCCCGACCTGAAGCATTCTTATATTCCTGTGCTCACGAGAATTCCATGAACCAAGGTGCAAATTAAACAAGTGATAAGGACGGCTATCTTTTATTATCTTGGTATAAAGTACGCCTTTATCTGCAGCGCAATCTGTGCCCTTGCAGTTATCAAAAACGTGCTGCGCCTGTTCAACTATAGGGTATTTACTATAGGTAATAACGCCGCCATCATAAGTATTGCTACCGCCGCCATCGAGCTTGTTACTCACGAACTGAAAGTGGCTTTGCATCGCAGCATTCAAGCGTACTTCATTTTCCCGCCTAAACACCTCTTGCATAAAAACCACGTCGTTATTGCTGACCGCATCAGCGATTCGCCTATCTCGATGGTTCATGTGCTCTCCCACAAAAGGGAGCAACCAAACGTTATAGGTCAGAATATTGATGCTATTTTCATTAGATGACAGAGTGGTTGGCTCTTCACTGATAACGAACGTAATGTCATCGTAGCCGCCTGTATATTCGGCTTTATAATGATACTGATAATCTCCTTTGTAATTCCCGTGAATCTCTCGGTCATCATCTAGCTCGCCCATATGCGTAGTTTCCGGGTCAACAAGCGTAAAAGACATGTTTGCCCCCCATGCCGTCCCTTTTAGCTTTACAACCGGTGTGAGGTGTTCATACCCTAAAAAGATAAAAAAGTAGTAATCTTTGCCATACTCTATGCCACTGTATCGACTCAAGTTGGCAATCTCAGCGTAACTATAAGGCTTAATACGGTTAATTCCCGTTGAAGTGATAACTTGCTCATCACCAGATATAAGGAAGTTAATTTCCTCATCGGTGTTATTCAATATGTGTATATTGGTATCTGCTTTAATAGCACTCGAGAAAAACAGAAAGCATAAAAATGTCGCACGCATTAATTTAATCGTCATCACTTCAGGCTACTCTTTTCGTGTACCACACCCCATCAAACGTCAAAATTATTAGAGCTTAGTTTCATAACAAATACAAAAAGAGATGGCACTAAAACAGGGTAATTTGATGAGTTTGGGTATGGGAGGCTCATAAAAATAGTACCTCGACTTGCTTCGTCACTCGTCGGCATTGCGGTAATACTTACCTGTCTGGTAAACATCAACAGTTCCAGTTCCAGTTCCAGTTCCAGTTCCAGTTCCATAGCTTGACTGGTTTGAAGTGCTATCGTCTAGTGCTCAAACAAAACATGACACAAATTTGATGTAAACCAAACTACAAGTTGTTATATTATAACATTACATCAAATAACTATTATGTCTCATGAAACAGCTATTTATTCTAACCAAGGTACTCAGCTGCCTCTCTTCACGATATGTACGTCGCTTCTCAACACACCTACGCTCCATTAAGCGTTTACCATTTTGGTTAGCAATACTGATTTTTGCTCCGAACCTACAAGCACACCCCCATTCTTGGATCGAAATGAAAACTCATATCGAGGGAGAAAGTGGCATGATCACCGGCTTGTCAATGGAGTGGTCTTTTGACGCCATGACGTCCATGTACATGCTGGATGGTGAAGACGTTTCTCCAGAGAAAGAAAAGGAGACGTTCAAGGACTTGGCAGCATCTGTAATTGAAAACATGATGTACGAACACTACTTCACTTATTTCTACGACGGTAAAGAACCAATCAAATATCAGGTTGCTGAACATGCGAAGTTCGAACGTGATAAAGCCAAAATGGTCCTCACATTCGACCTTCCACTTTCAAAACCTAAACCTGTCACACGCGACTCCCTTCGCATGTTGATTTTTGATCCTAGCTACTTCGTTGATATGTCGTGGATCTCAAATAATGATGTCACCTTATCTAATTCGCTCGCTAGGCAATGCCAACTAGAGATCGTTGAGCCAAATCCTACTCCTGAGCAAATGAGCTATGCGATGTCTTTGCCTGCCGATGCTGACCCAGACAACACCTTAGGTCAGCTATTCACTCAGTCGGTTGAGCTTCATTGTGCCGCAATTCCCGCGTCTTAACTACAACCGCACGTTTCTACTCATTAAGGCTCTCTATGCAAAATGAGAGTGAACTCTGATATAGGTTTTTGTTACATGCTGAAAAATCAAATTCAAACAAAATACTACCTGATAGGTGCCACTGCCTTAATACTCGTTGCTATAGGCGCATACCAACTGTGGGTAATGTGGCCATCATTGGTGATATCCAGTATTCAATGGCAAAGAGAAATCAATTCCGAGCTCGCAGACCTACTCTATGAAGCTAAATCCAATCCTTGGGGGGCAGGCAGTTACCTTATCGGATTCAGCTTTATCTACGGCATGCTTCATTCACTTGGCCCGGGCCACGGCAAGGTCATCGTTTCGACCTACTTAGCCACTCACCCAACCAAAGCGAAAGCCAGCTTAGTGCTTACAATCGTATCTGCATTCCTACAAGCATTGGTCGCGATCTTATTAGTTAGCGTTTTGCTGTGGGGCTTTAGCGCTTCTATGCGAATGGTGAATGACAAAGCAAATATGTTTGTTTCATTAAGTTTTGCTTTAGTTGCAGTGGTCGGTGCGTTGATCTGCTGGAAAGCACTCAGAAACATCTACCGTTCAATCCGTAAACCAAAACTGAAAGTGAAAGCCATCACCACATTAGCTGCCGGTACGTCTTCGCCAATTTCAGTCCAATCACCAATGGCGCTTCGCTCATCAGTACCAGCTGGTTCAATGATGTTGACCCCATCTAACGCATTACAGCCGGCAGAACACGCTCACGCAGATCATTCACATGCAGACTGTGGATGCGGCCACCAGCATGTTGCCGATGCAGACGCTATAAACAAAGCTTCAACACTTCGTGAATATGCGGGAATCATCGTGACGATAGGCGTGAGACCATGTACTGGCGCGATTATGGTTCTGCTTTTCGCAAACATGGTTGGTTTATATTGGATGGGTGTTGTCAGTGCTTTTGCCATGGCGATTGGTACTGCTTTCACAACCTCGACGATTGCTATAATGACACTAACAGGCAAGAACTTGGTAAAACGCTATTTGGCTGCAGGTAATAAGAGTAACAGTGCGACACTGAAAGCCGCAGGTCATTATTTACAACTATTTGGTGGGGTTTTGCTTGTCTTAATTGACTTGTTGCTAATGAGTGGGCAAGACAGCGGTATGTCCCCAGTGTTTACGATGTAACGGTTATAGATGCGCTCTATTACGATTAGAAGTTAATCACCATTACCGTAAACTAAAGACCTCTCAACAAGGGGGCTTTTTATTTTAGTGACATAAACACCCGTTAACCTTATTCAAACAATGCATGACTGTTAGTCTAAATAGACCTTGTCAGTATCATCGACTTACAAAACAAAACCAAAATAGCTAAAGATAAGCCATAAGAAGCGATACAATACCCAAGTTGCGAGATCGCAGCATGAAATACCAATTCAAAGAAAACCCATTAACAAGAAGAATTAAAGTAGCCTCACATGTCTAAAGAACCCGGTTTCACAACAGAATACAAACTCGACAAGACGTTTTTCGCGGAGTGTTATGATCAAACTAGCCTTCCGACTCAATTTCCAAAAGCCTACTTAAAAGGAATACTGTTTCTTATTTTTGGCGTGGTTCTACTGGAGTTTGAACTGTTACCTAACGGTTATGTTGGTTGGTTCTTTATTGTTTTGAGTGTGATTGAAGCATTCAGTGTGTACTGCAAAAGAACCTGGTGGTTATGGCGACAAAGAATCAGCTCAGGCGCAGGCAGCAAAATTGTCTTTCAAGGTGATGCTAGCGGGGTGAGTTACAAAAACCACAAAGCCACCAATACTATCGCTTGGAGTGACATCGACCAACTTGAACAGACCGATCTCGGCTTTATCCTTCATATTGGAAAACAGCGCCAATATGTCAGTAAATCTTGTTTAAGCGATGAAGCAATCGCGTTCATGATTGAACAGCACGAAGCTTCTAAAGCGAATTAACAAAATGTACTAAGGCCTCACAAATTTGAGGCCTTAGTATTACCTGCCTTTGAGAAGCTGACTCCCATCGCACTACGCTTACCCCATTGACCTAAATCACACCAAAATAGCCCGATCTCTTTCTTACTCCTCAACGAATACTCATCAAAAGATATCATTGCCGCCTCTTATCCACTGAACACAAAAATATAATGGGTTTATTTGTACAGCAAAGTCTATTAAATGGACATTTACCATTGAATAATGTGTCCCTGGCAATTAATTAACCCTTAAGATTAAAAGGATTAATTTCAAATGTATTGTTCCATTATCCGAAGGGAAAAGAATCTAACCTAATACTGATGATTTGATGAAGAGACGCTAACGTAAACAACTTACCGCGCCAGTTAAAATAAAGCTGTGCGTACTTAAACCTTATGCACACACTTGAGCAATGTTTTCGTCTAATTGAGAATGACAAGCGAAAAAAGAAGCAATCATCAGTGAATTTGGTAAATACTACCTTATACTGACAATTATATATTGATCCTCTATGTAACATTGGAGTTACTAGCATCTAATTCCATACCCTACTCGTTCAATAATAAGATGATTAACTAAACTAGGTTCTCTATGTTTGCAAACAAAAAAACTAGCCCAACATATCTAATATGTCTTTCTTTTATTCCCAGTGTCTTGGCGCTCACTTTTTTGTATCTCAGTTTTGGCCGTTCACTGGATGAGCAAGCAAACCAGAAAGCAATGAATATTGTTCAAGAAGTAGATGAGATTCTTGAGTTTGGTAAGGAGACCAACACGAGTGCTTTAAAGCTATTGCAAAGCTCTAATACCTGTGAAGACGAGGCCCTCGCCCTTAGACATCTTGTAGCAACCATACCTTACGTACGAAGTGCCAATCTAGCGAAAGACAATGTAATCTTCTGCACCTCTATCTGGGGTGAAAGCAATTACAAGTATGATCCTACCGCATACACTTCAGGACAATTACTGCTGCTTAATGGAAGTAACGTTGATACTTCTCACCCTCTTATCGTGGTGAGGTCAACGTTGGATGATCACGCGGCATTAAGTGGAATTGATAGCCTTTACCTGAGAGAGTCGCTCACTTCAGACAGCAAGTTACGGTCATTTATTGCAGTCGGTGATAAGTGGCTTGATAGTAAAGAGTTGACCGTAAAAACAAACCCGGTAGAAAAACTCATCTCTTGGCATCAAGTATCATCAAAACAGTTTCCTTATAGCGCACACGCAGGTTTTGCTTACCCTAATATGCTAACGGCATTCTGGGTCAAGGATAAGCAACACATTGTAGCCATCATACTGCTGCAAACTCTGTTTGCCCTTTATCTTGTGTGGCTATCAAGGCGTCCCTCTAATCTATACCTCGAAATCGAACGAGCAATGGAGAGGAAAGAGTTTGTCCCGTACGCTCAGCCGATTGTGAATAGTGAAACTCGTGCAATACAAGGCATAGAGATTCTATTGAGGTGGAAACACCCAGTACAAGGTGTCGTGAGACCAGATCTTTTCATTCCTAAGGCTGAAACCTCTGGTCTTATTGTACCTATGACACATCAATTAATGCGGCTCACTGCTATGCAAATTAAGCCTTTCATAGACAAGCTACCTAATGGTTTCCATGTGGGTATAAACATCTCACCCCAGCACTGTTCAAAAGGCACATTACTGGAGGCGTGTCAGGAATTTATCGATATTATTGACTGTGACGACGTTACTCTAGTTCTAGAACTCACAGAAAGAGAAGCACTAAACTACTGCGATTTAACGGATGATATTTTCGGGAAAATCAAGGCGCTCGGATGCAAGATAGCAATAGATGATTTTGGTACGGGCCACTCCTCTTTGGTTAACTTACAAAAAGTAGACCTCGACTACCTAAAGATTGACCAAACCTTTGTCCGAGACATTGGCGTTGACACAATAACAGGCCACCTGCTTCAAAACATGATCACCTTGTCGCACGACTTATCACTAGATGTTATCGCGGAAGGCGTTGAAACAGAGCAACAAGCCGATTATTTAAAAGAACGAGGCGTCAACTACCTACAGGGCTTCTTGTTCGCTAAACCAATTCCACTTGAAGAGTTTTTGAATAACTAAATAAGCCATTGAGAATAGCTAAACAAAGCAAGCTGAGAGTATTTGTCTATTGCTCTCAGCTTGTAAAAGATGCATCAACCTTTAAGTAACTCAATAAATCTCGCCGGGCTTCTTCCTGTCATCATCTTAAACATATAAATAAATGATGATGGGGAGTCATAACCAAGCTCGGAAGAAGTCCCGCTAACACTTTTCCCTTTTATCATTACAGCACGAAAACTCGAAAAAATTGGAGCATTTTCATTACTTGTTGAAGGCGTCGATGCGCTCACAGCTCGAGAAATCACCCGATCTGTATCGATCCCGACTATTGGTATCGGAGCTTCACCCGAATGTGATGGTCAAGTGTTAGTGACCGAAGACATGCTTGGTTTATTCACTGAATATACACCTAAGTTTGTCAAAAAATACATCGACCTAAGCCAACTAATCAAAACATCATTTAGTGAATATGAACAAGAAGTGAGAAATGGGGCATTCCCTACTCGTGAGCATTGCTTCGATTAATTTGCCTGTTCATTGACACTCTGGGTGCGGAAAATATCAGCGCTAGATCAAACAAAATGTGCATATATCGGGTATTTCCCGTTCAAATATCACACTTTCCCAATTACAAATTTGCAACATCTACAACATAATGTTCATATTCAACCGTCTGCATAACCTTGTAGAATATCTTTACTATGAAATAAGGGCTTTTCATTTGTAATGATTCTTCTCGTTTGTATTTGCCACCCTTCGGGGTGGCCTTTTTTTATTAAAGCCTCAGGTCGTTATTATGTGTTCTCAAGTGCTCACACCGAACTCTTACGAATCCCCTCATAATCAGGCGTAAAAACAATGAGGTAGACGCGCATCGCCGTCTTTGATCTAATGAATATCGCTGAACACACATTTCGAACAAGTGGGTTAACAATGCGCGACATTCAGATTCTACAACAAACCATACAAAACCAATGCCCCTCCATTCACAAAAAACGCGTTAGTTCTCTGATACTTGCTACAAAAAGTGTACTTGACGGCTCAGACTTAACACTGACTAAACTAGGTCGCAAACTGGAAACTAATACCACGGTAAAACATGCGATCAAACGCGTTGATAGACTGCTTGGAAATCGCCAACTACATCGTGAAAAAGACCTAATTTATAAATGGCATGCCTACTTAATAACGGGCGCCAACTCATGCCCTGTGATCCTTGTGGATTGGTCTGATGTTCGTGAACAACTTCGTTATATGACGTTAAGAGCATCCGTTGCACTTGATGGTCGAGCCATCACAATCTTTGAACAAGTTTTTGAGTATGGCCAATATAATTCACCGAAAAGTCACCAAACATTCCTCGATAAATTGCAAAGTATTTTACCCAGTAAAACCAGTCCAATCATCGTTTCTGATGCGGGTTTTAGAAATACTTGGTTCCGACAAGTTCAAGAGAAAGGCTGGTTTTGGTTAGGTCGTGTCCGAGGTGAAGTATCAGTCAAACAACCTCATAAACCTTGGGTCTCAAATAAAACCTTTTATCCAACCGCTGTCCATAAACCCAAATATCTTGGCCACTGCTTACTAGCAAAGAGATCACCGATATCTTGTGAAGCCTATGTTTATAAGGGATTAGAAAAAGGCCGAAAAGCCCAGCGCCATAGTAGAACCAGCCAAAAACACTCCGCTACACATCTCTACCAGCGCAGTGCGAAGGAGCCGTGGCTACTCGCGACGAATGTCCCTAGACATATCTTAAATGAAGTACAAATTACCAATCTGTACGCCAAGCGTATGCAGATAGAAGAGGCCTTCCGCGATCTAAAGAGTACCGCCTATGGAATCGCACTTCGTCACAACAGAACTCGTTGTACTAAGCGATTAGATATCCTGCTTCTTATTGCGTTGCTCGCTGAAATCTTGATGTGGTGGAATGGCCTCATTGCAGTACAGGCCAAATGGCATTTTGACTTCCAAGCCAACAGCATTAAACACCGCCGAGTTCTCTCCATACCTCGTCTAGGGAGAGAAGTTCGAAATCATCGGCGATATCAAATTAATGAATCCCAATATCAATGGGGAATGTTCGAATATCAAAGGCTCACACACAACGCAGGACTAGGGAAATTATGAGGGGATCCGTCAGCACCGAACTAACTCTACGAAACTATCAATAAAAACTCTTATCTATTAATGCCTTACACACCTTTAGGCTATCTAATATCCTATTCATCTAACTAAAAGTGAGGACTTATCATGTTAAAGTGGACCATATTATTTTTACTACTCAGCACCACAACTTACGCAGCGGCTTCACTAGATCCATTAGGCAATGGAAATATTCTTTAGTATTTAAGGACTCACTTAACTAATTAAGTCTATTACACTAAAACATACAACTTTCGAATAAATAAAAACAAAGTAACAAATTATACTTATGGTATTCCTAGCAGTTTTACTTAAATAACAATGTTTCAGAGGCGCTCTGCTGCCTACTCGTTGTATATCCAGCTAATAAACTCGCAGGCTATTTATGTATCATACTTTAAATATGTATCAGAGAATTTATAGCGCGAAGATACAGCTTACTCTCCCACTCTCATATACCGCCACTAGAAAATACCCATAGATTTCGTAGCTTATTAAAAATTAAGTAAATATGCAGCGTCAAAGAAATGATAAGCGACAATTGGCTGACTAAATATCTTCAAATAATTAATCCACGCTATAACCATACACTCAATATATGTCGCTAGTTCCTTATAAATAGTCATTCAACTAATCATTTATAAAATATTAGTTTGCACAGCTGTCAACACAATAAAAATAACTATAATCGCGCAACTCTTTAACAAGTCGACAAAGGTATTTAAACAAAGCGTCCTAACTTACTCGTATTCATCCCAAGATTTGAATACACAATTATTCTGCTCAGAATCATTGACCGCTCGCAACAAAACACCTGATTCCAATGTTGGTTTCAGATAAAAATAAAGTGACGGTTGAGTTAGAAAGAAATATCAATCACACAATCAAGAACACAGGTCAGCTCATGCAAAACAAGAACATTAAGAAACACACTATTTCAATCGCAGCAATGCTTGCTATAGCCCTTACTGGGTGCGGTGGTGGCTCAAGCGGCGGTGGCTCGAATGGAGGAGGCTCAAACGGTAATGGCTCAATTGATCCGGCACCGCTCGTTAAGCTTCCGGCCCTCAAATCACTGAGTATTCCCCAAACCAACTTTCAGACAATTGAGCCTTCTAATTTTTACATTGAGCCCGCAAGCAATACGGCATTAAATATGATGGCATACAAAAATTCACAAGGTGACGACCACATATTCGAAGTTGCCTTCCAGCCATGCGAACAATGTGATCCCCCCGTAATGCCCACGGTTACACGTGTCTTCGATATCAACCAAAAGTACACCATGTTCAATATGAACAACTCAACGGTTGCTTGGAATGGTCAAACGTATCATGGCAATTACCCTGTCATCATGGACAAACAAAGTGGTCAGCTCTATCCCATCGTGATTGATGGTAATGTATCGGAATTTGACGCCCAGTTAGCCAACGAGAGTCCATTTCTTAGCCAACAGAAACAAGGTGATTTAATACCAAATACTACACTATATAGCTTTGACATTACAGACGACGTTCATTGGCATACATATGGAATCTTCAAAGCGGTACTAGAAAACAATGCCTTTGTCTTCAAGACGTTAAAGAGTCATGCGCGTGCCGATGAGCGAGACATGCAGATAGATGCACAAGGTAACATTCTTGTCAACTATCAAGATCCACATACATCTACAAATCATGCAATAAATTTTAATCACTATGCCTATATTAAAAATTCAGATGAATATCAGGAACTAGACTATCACGATACTCATTCGCGTTATGATTCCTTCAGAGTGGTTGATGGCAAGCTAGCAGGGATCGACCATGCAGAGCGAAACTACTTTTCATTTGTTAAACCAGAGGGAGACAAGTTAGTCTCGACGATAAGCCAATACGATATTACGAGTTCTATAGGCAACACAGTTAACACTAGCAAACGCAGCCCACAAATTAATGGTTACGATATGAATATTGGTTGTGTCGTTAATAAGCTCAATGAGAATAGCTACGATTACGTTGGGGAAAGTGAGCTTATAGAGAGAAGTCGCCCCTACTCTTCATTCGATGCGTTGAGAGCCTCGCAACATACCCTGTTTTGCGTCGATTACAATGAATCTTGGGTTAAGGAAGGGGTAACAGTCAAAGTATCGGCATTTGATACTGAGACTGAAACATTCTACGACTTTGATACCGGTATAGAGCTTAACAAGGATTTTTACGCACCAGACGTTGATAAATTAACCGCTATCGATGGCGCTGTCGTACAATCTGATCAAACGGTCATGCTGTACATGAATCAAGTCCACAGTGACGAGATCGTAGAGTTTTACATCAACCCAATTTTAAAGACGGTTGAGCAAAGAACTAATCATGGCTTTATATCTCCTACTGGGTTCGCTTCTTTAAGCCACTAAGGTTGAATGCTTTCCTCCACTAGTTTATGGGAGCCGTTCTCTTAAACCTACCTCACACTATGCCTGCTCATACAGCAGGCATTTTTGTACTAATTAAAACTAACGGACGCATGGCGATCCAGGAGCTTGGGAGCAAAGAGTGACCGGATAACATAGCTGAACAATTTGTAGAAAATGGTAAGCTAATTAGTATCTTGTATGATTGGCCATTTAAACCCGTAGAGCGATATACGCTCTGGCTGAACCATAAAGGTGAACACCTAAAATAAAAGCGCTGCTTGATTATCTCACTCAAGAATTGAAATGACCGGACGCCAATAATGAACACCATTTACCAAATCAGTGATTGCCACCTTTCAGATGAATCCAGCTATGAAAACCTGCGAAAAGCACTGGAATACGTCAACAAAGACACGAAGTGTGAGACCATTTTTCTTACCGGTGATATTTGTTGTAACCCCAAACTGGGAGACTACATTCGATTAGAGGCGTTCATTAGGCAACACATTAGCAAACAATCTATTTACGCGATTGCAGGCAACCATGACGACTCTTCCTTGATGCGTAAAGAGTTAAAAGGATCGACGATCTGCGTGACCGATAGAGCCAACGTTTGTGGGCGTGAATTTCTATTTCTCGATTCGAGTTTCAAACCCAAAGGCAGCGTTCACCCGCTCGGTTCAGGACGTATCAATAATCGTGGCCTGGCCCAGTTAAAGAAGCAACTGAGAAAAGCCAGCCACCCTATCCTTGTTATTCACCACCCTATCATCCCTGTCGGTGCCGATTGGATGAAAGCAATCCGTCTTGAGAACGATTTTTACATGATGAAGGTGCTTCAGAAATATGGAGTACGAGAGGTGATTTGTGGTCATGGGCATGATCAAATAACAACGACACAACAAGGCATGACCCAGTATATGGCACCTTCTACAGCTTATGGGTTCGACCACTCGATTGAGGAGTACAATCGCAGTGATAAGATTGGATTAAGCAAGCTCTCCGTATCACAGTACTCATTTGATTATCTGGTTATCTACCTTTGAATATGTGCGTTTGAACTTACGCGCTACAACTAACTGGTAAGCCATTCATCTAACACGGAGATGAATTTGGGGTTTATGAGATAACCAATAGAAGCGTGCGGGTTACTTTGCCCGTCACACACATTGAGATTGTAAATTGGATAAATGTCTTTCATTCCACCAGCAATCAAATCCAGTTTGAGCATCTCTTGAAAGTCATTTTTGATTTTGCTGTCGTGAGAGATAAAGTCATCTTCAGCCGACAAGTTCACCCACCTATGAATATTTAAAGGGTACTTTTTCATGCCCTCTAAACGGCTCCCTTTCAAGCGCTCTTTTACACTCTCATCGCCTAATGGTGAACCTAACGTAACCAGAAGATCAATCTTCTTTTTAGCGCCGTAAGCGTTTCGGTACTCACTGTAATGGGAGAGTTTCCATAACACGTCATAACTGATCATTGTGCCAAGGCTATGTGCTACGATCATCACCTCATCTTGGTTATCTAGCGCCTCTCTCAGATCCGCCATTAATCGATACCTTACGTCGCTACCAAAGTAAGAGTCTTCATACCAATAATGAGTCATGTCGGGAGCGACTAAGGCTATAAGTGGCTCTGCCATTTTCAAACGACTGAGCACAGAAGAAAAAGTATCGGCAAGCGCCTCGTGCAGGAACCCTGCCTTTGAAACTTCACCATATGTTTTCTTATTAAACTGATGGGACTTGTAGTCTTTTAGATCGATCAAAGCCTGTTGGCGGCCGAGCGGGTCTTCAGTTGGCTTGTTCAATAATGCGTTTGATAAGTCGCCAAAATACACGAAGCGCTTCTCGATATTCTGGAAAGCTTGGAGTGAATCAGAACCATTACAATCACGCTGTAACCCATGTTCAATAGCACCGTACCACAATGATTGAAGCGGCTCCCTGTCGGGCTTTTGCCCCCGACCGTGGATAAATATTATTTTCTTAGCCATACCTTAAAAACCATGTTCACTATCAACATTAATCATCGGGCGGCTATTTTCCTGAAAATTAACGAGGATAGAACCGATTTATTTCGCTTACCTTGTTTTATGCGGCCTACATAACTGAAATGTACCCTCGTTAAACATCAACTTGTCAGTTTCAATTCGTAAATACCCCATACATGAGGGCCTTGAATCACATGGGGAATACTGCTGGGTCAGGGTGCATCAGTGTCCTTTCAAAACAAGCCAATTCCTATTCTGACACGCTGAGATAGGCTCTAAGATTCGGTGATATACAATAACCACATATACTAGGGGGTAGTATTTCATACTCAGGGGGAGTATAGTTTTTTTAACACACTATCTCATAAACCACGGCTTAAGAGTTTCCATATGAAAGATGTTAAAGGTGTTTTCCGCAACCTAGAGAAGATGCTAAGAAAAGCAAACTGGTTCGAGGATGGTTGGGAGATCTATAACCGTGGCGAGTACCTTCAGTTATATAAAGAGACTTGGTTCAACCAAAAACAGGGCGGTATCCACTTTGAGACCTTTATCGAAGGGCCTCAAATTAAGCAAAAGGCCTTTCCTGTTTGCATGCATGCGGAAGAAGACTGCCCTTCCCAAGCAGAATTTATACGCCAGTTTAAAGCACTAGAGAAAGCTCGCATTGAAAGTTGGAAAGGCTATAAAACCCAAGATAACATTTACGGGATTTGCCAGAGAACCCTCCCCCTAAACTTTAAAAACCTAGAACAGCGTTTGTTCGAGGAATTCAACCGGCTGCGCTCACTTGAAGCCAGTGTAGAGAAAGTACTAGATAGGCTCTAATATGAAAAAACAGAAAAGCCCTTGTATTGATATGTGCGATTTTTCACACGACAAAGGGTGGTGTTTAGGCTGTGGTAGAACACGAGAAGAGTGTAAGGCCTGGAAATCAATGAAGCCTTACGCTGTTAATGTTCTCAAGAAAGAACTAGTAAAAAGAAAGGCTCAAATGAACCGCTAAAGCAAGCGCTATTTGATGTATGAATCCAATACTTTCAGTACCACTTCCATATCTTCTTCACGCTGAACTTTGTCATCTTCTAGTACCACATGCTCTAGAAGGTGACCTTTAATGACCTCTCTCATCAAGCCATTCACTGCGCCACGAATCGCTGCTATTTGCTGCAGTACGTCTTGGCACTGTTGCTCGTCGTTATCGAGCATCTTTTTTAAACCATTGACCTGACCTTGTATTTTGCTAACTCGGGCCTTTAGTTTTTTCTGATCTTTGGCTGTATGTGACATAACGTAGGTACTCAAGGTAATTAAAAACAAGCGGTTAACTTGTAATGTAGCACTTTAGCGATACTGGGGGGTAGCTTTTCAGTACCCGTTATTACGCCCCCTAGACAAGGGGGGGGGTTAAATAACCTACTGATTTAATTTGCATGGTGCTGCAAGTGCTCGATAAAAGCAGGAACCCTCTTCGCTATGTGTTTTCTTGAGGCATAAAACGCATATAGAACTAAGTCTGCGGGCTGATATTCGAGCTCCACGATTTCTAATTCACCAGCTTCAACCTCTTCACGACAAAGCTCAGCTGGTAGTATCGCAAAGCCTAAACCGGCTAATGCTCCAGCTTTAGCAAGCTGACCACTGTTGACCTTAAATGATGATTTGACTCGCTGTGTTACCCATTCACCATGATCGTCTATAAATACCCAAGGCGTTCCGTTCAATGCGGTAAAGCTACTGATACAGGGCACGTGTTTTAGATCTGTAATCTGAAACGGTTTTGAGCAGGTTTGAAGAAGTTTAGGTGAAGCAACGACTACACTCGGCCAACGTTGGATTTCTTTGGCGATCCAGCTGTTGTCTTCTAACTTTCCTCGATGAAAACTGACAATAACGTCAAAGCCGTCGATCAGGTCCTCTTTTGGACTGATGCTGGTATCACAACACAGTGATATGGATGGGTACTGGTTGCAAAAGGAAATAACAGCTTGAGCTAATTCGGCAGAGTCAGGCATTAAGATGTTTAACTGCCCCTGCACCTCTTGAGAGTGTTGTGTGACCTCTTCTATCGCCTGGTTGAGTTTATCCAACAAGGGCTGCGTGCGCTGATAAAGATGCTCTCCAGCTTCCGTTGGAGCAATACGACGCGTGCTTCTCACAAACAGTCTTACGTCTAGTTGTTGCTCTAACAACGCAATATGTCGGCTAACATTTGAAGTCGGTAAACACAGAAACTCTGCCGCTCTTTTGAAGCTATTATTCTCATAAACACAATGAAAACTCTTTAGCCATTGCTGATCAATTTTATCCAGCATATCCCCTCACAGATAATCCCATATTATTGGATTATAAAGCCAAATATTGCCACTTTATTACCAAAATCAGGCTTATACAATATTCATCACTCGAACGATGGGAATAAAGGTTATCCATGAGCTGGCTAGAAAAACTATTGAATAAGAATAACTTAAAAAGTAATCGTAAAGCGTCAGTCCCAGAAGGTGTCTGGATCAACTGCCCTTCTTGTACTCACAACCTTGTACCATATCGCACTCAAGGAAAACCTACAGGTGTGTCCAAAATGTGGACATCATATGCGCATGACAGCACGTCTTCGTTTAGAAACATTTCTCGATAACAGCGAACGTACGGAGTTAGGTGATCAACACCAACCAAAAGATCTACTCAGCTTTAAAGACAACAAGCGCTATACCGAGCGACTGGCCTCTGCACAAAAAAGTACAGGTGAGAAAGATGCACTGGTCGTGATGAAGGGCGAGCTACTTGGAATGCCAGTTGTCGCATGTGCTTTTGAATTTGCTTTTATGGCGGGATCAATGGGCTCCGTTGTGGGCGCTCGATTTGTAGATGCAGTGAATAAAGCAATTGAATCAGACTGTGCCCTGGTATGCTTTTCTGCATGTGGTGGTGCGCGCATGCAAGAATCACTCATGGCGTTGATGCAAATGGCGAAAACCAGCGCTGCGCTCAGACGATTATCTGAAGCCAAACTGCCCTATATTTCGGTACTCACCGACCAGACCTTTGGCGGTGTCTCAGCCAGTTTAGCCATGCTGGGTGACATCAATATCGGTGAACCTAAAGCGAGAATCGGTTTCGCGGGCCGAAGAGTCATTGAACAAACGGTACGGGAAAAACTACCCGATGGTTTCCAACAGAGTGAATTCTTACTCGAACATGGTGCTTTAGACATGATTGTAAATAGGCGTGACATGCGTAAAAAAGTGGCAAGACTTATAGCTATGATGACCAATACCACTCATCAAAAAGCGTAAGCTGTAAGAGCGAAGGCGCTTAATATAGAGCAGCTCTCAGCTCTATTTATATTTACCAGAATTGATTTAACCACTGCCCCACTCGATTACTTGTTCAGATGAGGCAGTGTAACCTAATAGCTCAGTGTCACTGCGGACACGAGTACGAGATCAATTATGCAGTTGCACTCTGATTTTGAAGATATTCAAGGTATTGATTTAAAACCTCTATATCATCAGAACGCTCGAGTGCTTTTGGATGAGTTTTACGAATCGTATCAATGCTATTTTTCACATCCAAATATGATAAAACGGCTTGTTCGGATTCGATGGAAGGTTTGACGTAAGCCTTAGTCCCCTGGGGCAAATTACTTAAGTCTAAACGGCCCTCGTTGAACATTTGTTTCATTATCACTGCAGACTTAACCATACCAGAGCGACCATCACCTAACGCACAGTGGACCAACACATTCCCTTCGCGTGTACTCAATAATTTCAGTACTCGATTCGCTAAACCATCGATATCTTCACTTGAAGGCTGTGTAAGGGCTTTGATAGAAAAGAAGTCCTTGATATACGTCGTCTTGTTAGAGATATACTCGATATTGTGACTCGCTAATTGCTTGGTTAGCGATACGATCTCTCTTGCCGACATCCCAGAATCAAGGGAGATCAATGCCGCGACATTGTTACGTTTCAGGTTCTCACAAAACGTCATCAGCTGCGCGCCAGTAGAATAGTTTTTATTAGGTCGGCCAATCGAACCAATTCTAAGCTCGGGGTGAATGTGGATGTTCTCAACTTTCCCCTTGGTGTTAGTAGCCTTTTGAACGACAGTTTTTTTGAATATCGGCTTCTGAACACCTTTTATCTTGTGCTTTGCAGGGGTAGATTGGCTAAACTTCGTGCCACTCCAGTCTACCTGGGTTGGTACAGTACCGAACTTTTTGATTTTTACTTCAACGGGAATCCCCAGCTTCGCCGCGGCAATAAACCTGTGCTGTCCATCCAGAATATGAATGCGGCCAGTTTGTGGGGAACGCCAACCAGAAATCAAAATCGGTTCATCCGCCTGCCTTACTATAGAAACCTTTTCATCGATGATAGATTGAAAAACTTCAGGCTGAGCTGGCAATGGAATCTTATTGTCCGATACAACTTTCCCAACGGGTCCTTTTCCATTAAAACACCAGTCAAACGTTTCAAGTACAACGTTTCCAGAAGAGGCACCGTAAGCACTATTCACTTTAAAGCTGCCCGCCCCACCACTTAAGCCCATCGTTTTGATGGTTTCTAAACGTTCACTGGTTTCTTTCATGAACTTGTACTTTTTAATCGCTCTTATCTTATTTTTTAGATCGCCGATGGCATCGCTCGATATAAATTTAGAACGACGTATAAATTCGTCAGAGATATCGTTAACAACGCTTCTCATGAAGGCCGTTTTAGATAAACGAATCACTCTGATATTTTTCACTACACAAGCATTTACAATAACAGAGAGATTAACATCCAACGCCTTAGCGATCGGGGAAAAAATGGGAATGATGTCTGCTAGAAGTACAATTGAATCAAGCAAAATCGATTCAACATCTTGAATATCTACCTCATAATCAGGATCATTTATCATCTTCTGCGCGACTTGTAAGAACGGAACCTTGTTGTTTAATGCGGCTTCCATTGAGCTTTCAGTAAACAGAACTTCCTTCATTTCGACCAATTTGTCGCTCAGAGATAACTTAAATTCATTCGCAACCAGATCTTTCAAAAGATAATTCTCTTGGAACTGTTTTTTGGTGCCAACCTTTTTAAACGACTGAGCAATCAGGTTAAACTTAAGGAGCGTCGTCTCTTGTACTGCGTCCCACATAAAGTTATCAAATCTATGATTGCGCAATAAGAAAGGTTTAGGTTGCTCCTGAGTGTCGTCAAAACCTGTTGGAATGTTCAATTTTAAAAAGATAGCGTTTAACGCTTCGTAAGATACATCTTTCCAGTTCTCATCCGGTTTAGGTAACACTTCAATCAACTGAGTAACAAGCTCGTTATCGGCCCCACCTAGGTAAGTCACTCGGTGATGGAATGCAAATGTGCTGACTAAGAAGTGGCGATGGTTACTATCTTTCACGAGAACCACTCTGCCACTCATGCCTAGATGAGTTTGTAGCATCAGCACCGCTGGTTTTATCGCTAAAGTGATAGCCTCTGTCGTCGGTGCAGACATAAACAAATTAGCAAATAGAGCAATAAAAACCTTCACTGAATCATCACAGTTAGGAAATTTCTCTTCTACCAATCGATACGCTTCAGCAATACCCTCTGCTTTGCCGACCACATAGTCATCAAGAATATTTCTGATCGCATTCTTACTGTAGAAAGGCAGTATGATATCTGCGGATGAAATGATGCTGACATTGCTATTCAAGTCACTTTGATAGATTGATTGATTACGAAGAAGAGTGTTCAAATCCTGCTCGATATCAGAGTTTTTATAATCGACAAACTGCGCATAATATTGACTGTCTGAATCGAAATTTTCTCTGCCTACTATCTTTTCAATAGCGAGAGTTGAGTGACTATCATCCCCCTCCAGATCCATGACTTCAGAAAGTACACTGATTAAATGAATAATATCATTAAATCGTTCTACTACTTGGGGTTTTTCATAAACAATAATGTCGTCTAGCTTAATAGCGTCACTGTAAAATAACGCCATGGTATCCATTACCTGAAATTCTAGACCATCCTTAGACTCATCTCGGATCAGTACCTTCTTAGGTATATTATTTTTTAATAAAATTTGGTCGAAAGTTTCGTCAAAATAATCCAATGAAGTGCTCATCTCATCAGATATTACTGTCATTTTCGCCAAAGCTAAACGGAAAACAGCTTTATCATCACCTTGAGAACAAGCATGATAGATCTCGACCTCTCTCGCAGCATCACTAAGTACTTTAGCTATATTAAATTCATCTAAGCTGTCGTGAATATTCCCACTTAACGCTCTTTGTACGATAGCGTCTACTTTTTTCTGAGAGATTTTAGCGCCCGATTCGGGAATAAGCTTAATCTCTTCTTTGAAACCTGAATTGCTGAGTGCAAACAGCACTCGGCGCTTTTCTGCTTTAAAAAACGTATAGATCAGAGCGCTTTCTAACCTAGAGTACAAACTACTTTCGCTGTGCTTTAAACTCGTGATTGCACTGTTCAATGGTTCCCCTAACAGGCCTTCATCGCGCCGCTCGAGAAGATTTTCGATATAAATCATTGTTCTCGCAATACTTGATTTAACAGCGAGGTTTCTAGACTTTTCATCACTTTTATATCGATAGCTAATCGTGTTCATCACACTTACTTTCAAGTTTTGTATGAAGATCAAGCTATTTAAGTCATTAATCTTGCCGACTATATAGTGTCTTACGTAGTACTTATCATCGATAGCCTTGTAATCCTTTAAAGAAAGAGTTTCATATTCAGCAAGTTCCTTGTTAACAACCTCTAGAATTTGAGACATTTTTTGTATTTTTCTAGGTTGCTATCACTATTTGAGCATATACCTTCAATTTCTTTAATATTCACATCTCTATGTGAACCATTTAATAACACAAGCTATTTCCTTATTGATATTTTAATTGGGATATTGATGATAACTTACATTATATGTTTTTTTAAATAACTTTAATTATTTAAGGTTTTGGTAAATTAGGAATAGTAAAATTAGAATACAACTAATTTAGAGATTAACTTAATTAGAAATTAGTTTATTAGAAGAATATAAAAAGGGATTACACATTAAATGTCTATAAATTTTCTAATTATCTTCAAACATGCATTTTAGGAGTTTTATATAAAAAATCAGGTAAGATTATGTCGTCATTCCATGGCCAAATAAAATAAAAAGAATATGGTTATAGGGGCTGAATTGTAGGTGCTAAAACACATCGCATAGAGAAGTCGTTCTACTAGTCATAGAATGACCTCCAACATTTATGCAGGCCCTCCTATTGAAAGGAGGGCCTTCGTAGCTATAGCGTCCCTTGTAACTATCGCGTCCCTTGTCTAACTTCTTGCTCTCTACCGTTTAAGTCTCTATCAGAGTCACCGTATAACACATGAACGGTACCATCATTGTTGTTACCGCCACTGCCTAGGTCTTCAAATGGAACACCTATAACGAGATCGTC